>NZ_RZOT01000056.1:0-16726 GCF_003999085.1 Mesorhizobium sp. M4A.F.Ca.ET.090.04.2.1 | reverse complement strand
CGGCCGCCTTCTGCTCGGCGTCGGTCGCCTCGACGCCCGAGGCCCGGGCGAGCGCGCGCACCCGGCCGAGACTGTTGTGCAGGTGCTTGCGCATGGCCTGGCGGGCGGCGCGGCCGTCCTGCCTTTCGATGGCATCGACGATTGCCTTGTGCTCGCTGTGGATGCGCGCGTAGTAGCTGTCCTTGAGCGCGGGTTCGACCACATAGCCGAGTTGGAAGCGCGGCACGATCATCGGCCGGAGATAGACCAGGAAGCCGTGGATGAATTCGTTGCGCGCGGCCTTGGCGATCGCCAGGTGGAAATCATAGTCGTAGTGGATCTGGACGACGGCGGGATCCGCCTGCTGGGCGTCGACCTGCTCCATTACGGCCCGGATCGCGCCCGCCTCTGCTTCGCTCCGCCGTTCCGCGCAGAGCCCGGCGGACTCGACCTCGACGCTCAGCCTGAGTTCCAGCAGGGCGATGGTCTCCGGCAAGGTCCTCAGCGCCTCGTCCGGTATCGAGAAATTGCGCGGCGCCGGCGTCTCGCTGACGAACATGCCGCGTCCCTGCTGCGGCACCACCATGCCGTCGGAACGCAATCGCGCCACCGCTTCCCGCACCACGGTGCGGCTGACGTCGTATGCCGCGCACAGCTCCGCCTCGGTCGGCAGCTGCGCGCCGGGAGGCAGCCGGCCGGAACGGATCTTCTCGGACAGGCTCTCGGCCACGACGGTGGACAGCGGCTTGCGCTTCGTCATCAGTCTCCCTCTCGCCCGATTCGGGATGATGCCCGAACCGGCAGAACCATTCAAACCGCCGCGGTGACGATCAGCTCGACCAGCATGCCGGGCTTCGCCATCCGGCCCTCGCCGGAAGAGCGCGCCGGCGCGTGTTGCTTCGGCATCCAGGCGTCCCAGACCGTGTTGACCTCGTCGAAGTCTCTGATGTCGTCGAGCCACATCTGGACGTGAAGGATGCGGTTCTTGTCCGTGCCGGCCTTGGCAAGCAGCGCATCGATCTTGCCGAGCACCTCGTGCATCTGGTCGGCCGCGGACTGGCCGGGTTGGGCGACCTGGCCGATGAGATAGAGCGTGCCGTTGTGGATGACACCGTGGTGGATGCGGGTGTCGAAGTCAAAGCGCTGGATATCGCCCACTGGATCGTCCTTGTCAGATTGCCGGCGTCTGCCGGATCGGGTTGCCTTGCAGATATTGCGCGTAGGGCGCCTGAACGAGCCAGCCGGCGTCGACGGGCAGGGTGACGCCGGTGATCGACGCGGCGCGCTCGGAGCAGAGGAACAGCGCGGCCTCGGCGACATCGCGCGGCTCGACGAAGCGGCGCAGCGCGGTGGTGGCCTGTATGGCTTCCGGGTTGCGCTCACCCTTGGCGATCTTCGCTTTCAGCCCGTCCGAAAGCGTGTAGCCCGGCGCCAACGCATTGACGCGAACGCCGTGCGGGCCGAGTTCGGCCGCAAGGATCTGCGTCAGCGCCAGCACCGCATGCTTTCCGGGTGTGTAGGCCGGCAGTGACAGCGGCGCGAAGGAGGCGAGCGAGCCGACATTGAGGATCGCGCCGCGCCCGGCGGCCGACATCAGCCGGCCGAATGCTTGGCAGCCAAGCAGCGTGCCGCGATAGTTGATCCGCCACATCTTCTCGTCCTCGTCCAGGTCCTGGTCGAGCACGTGCTTGCCGCTCTGCAGGACGCCGGCGCAGTTGACGACGACATGCGGCGTGCCGAGCACCCCCACGACGGCTTGCGCCAGCGCCTCGACGGAGGCGGGATTGCCGACGTCGGTCTGGACAAACAGGGCACGCGGCGCGCCCGCCGTCTCGCAGGCGAGAGCCGTCTCCTTGCCTCGTTCGGAGTCCCTGCCGGCGACGACCACCTGATAGCTGTCCTCGGCGAAGCGCAGGGCGATCGCGCGCCCAATGCCGGAAGTGCCGCCGATGATGACGGCGGTCAAAGCCTCAGCCATGATGGCGTTCCTTGCGCTCGATATCGAAGAATTCCGCCATGGCTTCCACCTGGAAATCCATCATCGGGCGTCCGGGCTGGATGCGGCAGCCGATCTCCTTCGCCGCCTTGAGCAGCGCCGTCTCGGCCGGCTCCATGATAATGTCGACCACCGTCATCTCCGGAGTCAGCTTGCTAACATCCAGCGGCAACGGATCGCTCGCTTTCAGCCCGGACGGCGTCGCGTTGATCGCCATGTCCATGCCTGACGGATCGGGCTCGCCAACCTCGATGCGGCAGTTCGGAAACGCCCTGCCGACCAGCGCGGCGAGTTTCCCGGCGCGATCCGTGTCGATGTCGGCCAGCCGGATCTCCGCCGCGCCTTCCTCGGCCAGGCAGTAGGTCAGCGATGCCCCGGCGCCGCCGGCGCCGACCTGCAGTATGCGCCGGCCGGCAATCGGATGCCCGCCTGCCTTCAGCCCGTCGATGAAGCCGACGCCGTCGAAATTTTCGGCGTACCAGCTTCCATCCGGCAGCCTGCGCACGGAATTGGCGCTCTGCACCCGCGCGGCGCGATCGTGAGCAGCACTGCATTTGTGGTAGACCGGGACCTTGTACGGCACCGAGATGATCACGCCGCGAATGTTCTCGGCCGCAGTTATGCCGGCCCAGAAGGTGTCGAAATCCTCCGGGCGGCAGCTCAGCGGCACCATCAGGCTATCGAGCCCTTTCTGCTCGAATATCTCGTTGAACATGCCGGGGCTCTTCGCATGGCCCACGGGATGGGCCAGCATGACGAAGACGTCGGCCTTGCCGGTACCGCGCATTGGTTCATTCCTTTCCGTTTGACAGTTCATGGGCGCTGAGGATCTCGAGCGCCTTGACGAGGGACGAGTGGTCGGCTTCGGCGCCGCCTGTCCGGGCCGAGCAGGCATTCATCAGCTGTTGCGCCGTGGCCGTGCTCGGCAGCGCCACGCCGAGCGCGCGGGCGCTTTCGAGCGCAAGGTTGAGATCCTTCTGGTGCAGCCGGATGCGGAAGCCCGGCGCGAAAGTCCGCGCGATCATGCGCTCGCCATGCACTTCGAGCACGCGAGACGAGGCGAAGCCACCCATCAGCGCGCCGCGCACCTTGGCCGGATCGCAGCCGGCCTTGCTGGCGAAGACCAGCGCCTCGGCCACCGCCTCGATGTTGAGCGCGACGATGATCTGGTTGGCGATCTTGCAGGTCTGGCCGGCGCCGTTCTTTTCGCCGATCAAGGTGGTGTTCTTGCCGAGCTTCTCGAAGATCGGCAGCGCCCGCTCGAACTCGGCGGCCGGCCCGCCGACCATGATGGTGAGGCTCGCCGCCCTGGCGCCGACCTCGCCGCCCGAGACCGGAGCGTCGAGATAGCCGGCTCCGGCCTCTCGAATCCTTGCCGCGAATTCCGCCGTGGCGATCGGACTGATCGAGCTCATGTCGATGACCAGCTTGCCGGCCGACAGTCCCTCCAGCGCGCCGTTCTGTCCGAGCAGGACGCGCTCCACGTCCGGCGTGTCGGGCAGCATGGTGATGACGATTTCGGATGCTCGGGCAACCTCGGCAGGGGAGGCAACAACCGACGCTTGCAGATCTTTCGGGAGAGGAGAGCGGTTCAGAACCGTGACGATCTCGTATCCGGCATCGGCGAGATGTCGCGCCATCGGTGCTCCCATGACGCCAAGCCCGATAAAGCCAATTTTCATGTGCCAACTCCTGTGCGGCGTCTAAGCGTCTTGCAGCCCAAGCGAGGCGTATGATATAGGACATCATACAAATTTCAATGCACCTTCTTCTCATGGGAGACGATCGCAAATGCAGGAGCGCGTCAATTCGCTGAAGGCCGCCATTTCTGCCGGCCGAGCCCATATCGGCATCTGGTGCTCGCTGGCTTCCGCCCTCACCACCGAGATCGTCGCCGGCTCCGGAGCCGGCTGGGTCCTGGTCGACGGCGAGCACAGTCCCAACCATCTGCGCAGCATCATGGCGCAGCTTCAGGTGATGGGCGGCTTCGACAGCGAGGCGGTCGTGCGGCTACCCTCCGACGACGCCAGCCTGATCAAGCAGGCAATGGATATCGGCGGCCGCAGCCTGATGATCCCGAACGTACGGACAGCGGATCAGGCGCGTTCCATCGTCGCGGCGATGACCTATGCCCCGGGCGGCTTCCGTGGTTTTTCGGTCGGCCACCGCGCCAACGCCTTCGGCCGCATCGCCGGCTATCATGCCAAAGCGCGGGAACAGCAGCTTCTCGCCGTGCAGATCGAGGACGAAACCGGCGTCGCCAATGCCGCCGCGATCGCAGCCGTGGATGGCGTGGACGTCCTTTTCGTCGGCCCCGGCGACCTCTCGACCAACATGGACGCGATGGGCAATCCTAATGCCTCCCATGTCCAGGAGGCGATCGCCTCCGTGCGCAGGTCCGCCACCGCGGCGGGCAAGGCCAGCGGCATCCTGGCGCCGGTGAAGGCCGACGCCGACCGCTATTTGACAGATGGCTTCACCATGGTCGCCGTCGGTTCTGACCTTAGCCTGCTGGCACGGGGCTCGGATGCCCTGATCGCCTCGTTCAACCACTAGGAAAAGTCATGGCGATCCCCCCTTACAAAGCGCCATCGCGCACCGCCTACGACATCGTCATCGTCGGCGGCGCGGTCATCGGTTCGTCGACGGCCTACTGGCTGACCCAGGCGCTGGGCAATGGCGCCTCGATCCTCGTGGTCGAGCGCGACTCGAGCTACGAATTCTCCTCGACGGCGCTCTCCACCAGCGCCATCCGCCAGCAATATTCCAATCCGATCAACGTCAAGATCAGCCAGTTCGGCATCGAGATCATCCGCGGCTTCCAGGAGCGCATGGCGCCCTTCTACAAGGACGAGCCGGCGCCCGACCTCGGCTTTCGCGAGCACGGCTATCTCTACTGCTGCTCGCCCGAAGGCGTGGACGCGGCGCGCGAGCGCGTCGACCTGCAGCGCAGTCTCGGCGCCCACACCGTCTTCCTCGAGCCAGGTCCGCTGAAGGAGCGTTTTCCCTGGCTCAATGTCGAGGATCTCGGCGGCGGCTCCTGGGGCTCGCGGGAAGAGGGCTGGTTCGATTCCATGGGCATGATGAACGGCTTCCGCCGCGCCGCTCGCGCCAGCGGCGTCGAATACATCGACAACGCCGTGACCGGACTGGATCTCGCCGATGGGCGGGTTGTTTCAGTCCGTCTCGCGACAGGTCAGACGGTCGCCTGTGGAACCCTGGTCAACGCCGCCGGTCCGCGCGCGCAGCAGGTCGCGGCGATGGCTGGCCTGTCGATCCCGGTGGCGCCCTACAAACGCTACAGCTTCGTCTTCGCCAGCGCCAATCCGATCCCGGGTCGCATGCCCAATGTCATCGACCTCTCCGGCACCTTCGTGCGTCCGGAAGGCGAACTCTTTCTCACCGGCAACACGCCGCAGGGCGACGGACCGGCCGACTACGACGACTTCGAAATGCACTTCGAGGAGTTCGACGACCATATCTGGCCGGCGCTGTGGCACCGCATTCCGGCTTTCGACGCGCTGAAGGTCCAGACCAGCTGGACCGGTCACTACGAATACAACATGCTCGACCACAACGGCATTGTCGGCTTCCATCCGGAGGTGAGGAACTTCATGTTCGCCAACGGCTTCTCCGGGCACGGCCTGCAGCAATCGCCAGCCGTCGGCCGAGCGGTGTCGGAGCTGATCGTTCACGGCGCCTTCCAGACGCTCGATCTGTCGCCATTCTGCTACGAGCGCATATCGCGCAACGAGCCTTTTCTGGAGGAAGCGGTGATCTGAGTCCGGCTCCGACGCGCGGGCCATGATGAAGATCATAGCGATGCTGACCATCAGGAGGCGCGCCTGGCCCGAATGACGGACCAGACTGTCAGGCAGCGGATTTGAGCGCCGCTATCTTGTGCAGAACGGCGTCACGCGCGCGCTCGAAACGTTGCAGGGCGGGCATCAGGTCGGCGCCGGCGATGCACGATGTCTCGATGTCGCGGCACAAATTGGACAGGGCTTCAAAACCGAGCATGCCCGACGACGAGACCAGTGAGTGTGCGTCGCGTTGGACGACGTCGCGATCGATCGCCTCAGGCGAGATCGAAACGAGCCGGGTCCTGAGCACGTCGGCCAGCTTGTCGAGCAGCTTGTCCACTCTGTTCTTGCCGAGCACCGTCTCGAGATTTCCGAAGACATCGGCATTGAAGTCCCGGCCGCCGTCTGCGGCCGGACCCGGTTCGCCGGCGTTTCGATCCGGCCCGCGGCCGGTGTTGCGGACGATTGCCGCCAGCAATTCGGCCTGCTTGAAAGGCTTCCCGACATGGTCGGTCATGCCGGCGGCCTGCAACTCGGCGAGTTGGAACGGCAGCACGTTGGCGGTCAACGCGACGATCGGGATATCCCGCGCCGGGGAATTGAGCGCCCGGATATGCCGGGTTGCGCTGAGCCCGTCCATGACCGGCATCTGAACGTCCATCAGCACGACGTCATAGGTCCGGTTCTGCACCGCCGCGATGGCCTCCGTGCCGTCGACCGCGATGTCGACTTCGTGTCCGCGGGATCGAAGTACCGCGCAAGCGATGTCACGGTTGATCTCCATGTCCTCAACCAGCAGGATCCGGGCAGGCGCCGTCGTCTGGTTCATCGCCTCGACAAATCGGGAGGGTTCCGCTTCCGAGCCGGCCTCGGCAAGCGCGACTTCGAACCAGAACAGCGAACCTTCGCCGGCCGTGCTTTCAACGCCGATCCGCCCACCCATCAGTTCGACGAGGCGCTTCGAGATCGCCAGTCCGAGACCGCTGCCTCCAAATTCGCGACGGATCGATCCGTCAACCTGCGAGAAGCGCTGGAACAGACGATCGCGCTGTTCGGACGAGATGCCGATGCCGGTGTCGCGGACGGCAAAGCGCAGCCCGACCGGTCCGGCGCCGGAATCGCCGATGCGGTCGACGGCCAGGGTGACACTTCCCGTGGCGGTGAACTTCACGCCATTGTTCAGAAGATTGAGTAGAACCTGTCTCAGCCTGTCCTGATCGCCAATCAGGCGGGGCGGCAAGGTCGGGTCGACCTTCCGGACCAATGCAAGACCCTTGCGTGCGGCGACGCCGCCGACGATCGAGAGCACATTGTCGATCAAGGCGCCGAGCGCAAACGGATGAGCGTCGATTTCGATCTGACCGGCTTCGATCCTGGAGAAGTCGAGAATATCGTTGACGACGGTAAGCAGCGCCGCGGCCGACGTGCCGATGCGCTCGGCATAGCGCCTGTTTTGTTCCGACAGTTCGTTGGAGGAAAGCAGCAGGTCGCCATAGCCGATTACACCGTTGAGCGGCGTGCGGATTTCATGGCTCATGGTCGCGAGGAAGGCCGTCTTGGCTTCACTCGCCTGCTCGGCGTTCATCTTGGCGATTTCCGCTTCGGCCTTGGCAAGCTTGAGTTCCTCGGCTCTCTGCTCCTGAAGCGTGACGTCGCGCTCGGTGACGACCAACTCGGCGGGGCTTCCCGTCCGGTCGCGCACCAGCTGCAGGGTGATTTCCGCCTGCACCCAGTCGTCGTCCTTGCGGTGCAGCGTGAACACGCCTTTCGATTCGTCGATTTCGCCGCGCGCCAGCTTCGCATACTCGGCCTGGAGACGAGATCGCTGCTTTGGGTGGACATCCGAAAACGCATTTGAATTTAGAAGTTCCTCGGCCGTGTAGCCGAGAAGCCGCATGCAGGCAGGCGAGGTGTAGAGCCGCGTTCCGTCGAAGGCGACGCGGCTGATCATGTCCGAGGTATTTTCCGCCAGGAGGCGATAGAGCGCTTCCCGCTCGGCCAGTTCGCTCGTCTTTCGATCGACGAGTACCTTGATCGTTTCGGCACGGCGGGCGAACAAGGACAGCAGGAGGCCGAACAGGGCGGTGAAGACGATGCCGCTCGCGAGCACGAGGAGCGGCTCCCGGCTGGCGACGCTTTGCTCGAACGCGGGCGTGCTGTGCCACGAAAGTGTCCAACGCTGCTGCATCACGTCGACCTGCTTTCGTATCGAAAACGCCGGCGCGGACGCGGACTGGTTGGGCTCACCACTCTGGTAGATCAATGCATCGGCGTTCTCGCCGTCGCCGTCATAGACCTGCAATGTCAGCGAACGGTCTTCGCTCGTCGTCAGCCCGCTCATGAATTTCTGCGCGACGAAGGGCGCATAAATCCAACCGGTCAGGGCCGCGCGTCGCTCGTCGACCGAACCAAGCGGCACGTTCTTGCGGTACATGGGATGGAGCAGGATGAAGCCGTTGCTCTTTGTCTGGTCCTGCACCAGCACGATGCGCTTGGTGATGGCCGGCTTGCCGGTATCTCGCGAGAGAGTCGCGCCCTCCAGGCGATTGCTCTCGAACGCGATGTTGAGCCCAAGCGCCGGACGGTTCGGTGCCAGCGGCTCGATATAGGTGATGATAAAGCGAGGTTCGCCGGGAACGTCGGGGTGGATCGTGAATTGCGGCTGCGCCATCTGCGCCCGTAAAAGGAAGTCCGATATCTTTTCCGCCGGAACGTTTTCGATGTAGCCGATGCCGTTGACGCCGGGCATGCTGCGCTTGAGGTCGAGGACATCGACATAGGAGCGCCACTCTTCGGCACTCACGGAGTTCGATCCTTCGAAGAAGCCGACGCCGCCAAGCAAGGCCTGATCGTAGGACGCCAGGCGGTGCATCAGCGCCTGCTCGTTTTCGATCGCCATGGAGGCGAAAATCGCGCTGTTGCGATCGTAGATGAACTGGTTGCTTGCCTTCCAGCCGTAGAACGTCAGGCCGAGGGGCAAAAGCAGCGTAAGGATCGCGGCAATCGGCAATGCGCCCAGCGGTGTGCCGCGCCAGCTGAGCTGGCGCTTGGCGCCGGGGGCAATGAGCACGATTGGCAAAAAAATGACGATGCCAAGCACATCGCCGCTCCACCATGTGAGCCAGTTGTGCGCCACGCCCGCGGGAGGAACAACGCCGGCGACGTACAGGGAGGTCACGCCAACCGAGGGCGCGACGATGCAGCTGAACGGAGCGGCGGCAAGGAACAGCGCGATGATATCGCGCATGCCCCTGAGATTGATCGGTATCCCGACCACGCGACCGACAAGCCACCGCGCGACCAGGGCCTGCGCGGTCGAGCCGCCAGCAATCGCGGCGGCAACGGCGAGCTTGTCGAGCGCCCAGCCGGTTTCAGCTGAATAGCCGCCGCCGATAGCGGCATTGAGCACGAGCGATCCGACGAAGATCCCCGGCCACAATGAACGCCCGTAGGCGAGCAATGCCCCGACGGCGATGCCGGATGCCGGCCAGATGATTGTCGCGTAGCCGGGCGGCACGGCCAGAAGCAGCCCAAGCTGGCCGGTCAGGTAATACAGAGCCGCAACCGCGACGATCTTGGCCAGCGCGTGCGACAGCGGGCGTTGCATAGGGTGAAGAATCATCACCAAACGCGACATGGTTCGCTCACGAACACCGAGATTGCCCCGACATCCGGCAGGGCGTGACGAAGTGATTCGCTCATTCCTGCGACAGCACGCACATTCGTAAGCCAACCCGACGAGGATCAGAATTCGGCAGATCGCTGCTTCGATCCCGCCGAGATTGCGCCGAACGAGTCAACGCCCGATTAATGCTGCGACTGTCTTTGCCAAAGGCAGAGCAGAGACGCTGATATGCTTCAGAGCCGCTCTCGTTGCATCTGTCCGCTCGTGTTCGGCCGCACTGCCGTGTCGACGCCTAGCTGCTCAGGTGCGAAAATTCCAGACGATCCTGTGCGGCCGACAGGCGTTCTTCCGCCGATCGGAACATGTCCTCGAAGGCAAGCTCGTGCTCGAAGATGACGCCGCCGACCTGAACGGCGAGCACGTCCTCCGTTCCCTTGGGCGCGAAATAGACGTCGCGCACCCGCGCCTTGATGCGTTCGCCGATATCCTTGGCGTCCTTTTCGCTCGCGCCGGGCAGAAAGACGCCGAACATCGAGGTACCAATGCGGCCGACGAGATCCTCCTTACGAACCGATGACTGGATGGTCGAGGCGATGAGCCGCAGCGCCTCGTCGCCCCACTCCAGGCCGAAGCGCAGGTTGAGGGATTTGAGATGCTCGGGATGGATGACCAGGAAAGCGCCGGAGCGCGGCCCGTCCTCGGACGGTTTCGCGGCCCGTCGGTCCACCATCGACGTGAAGACTGGTCCATTCAGGCAGCCGGTCAGCCTGTCATAAGTCGCCGACCGGTTGAGCTCTTGCCGATAGCGGCGGATCTCGGCCTGCTTCGAGCCGAGCAGCAGGAACAGCGGCAGGCCGATGGCAACCGGTACAAGCGTTGCCGTGATCACGCTGCGCGCGAACGGCGTCAGCGCCTCGCTGAACAAAAGCAGGTAGTTGAGGCCGAGCGAGAGGATGAGGCAGGCGGCCGTCCCCAGCACCGTCAGCCACGCGACATCTTTCCAGGCTTGTGCAGGGGGGGTCGCTGTCGGTTTGGTCACTGGCCAATCTCCTGTCCGATGCGCTGGCATAAGGCCGGTGTGTTGCAATTTCGGTTTCGACGATCCGTACAATTTGATCGATGGTGCGGAAAGACCGATCAAACCGGCCCGCGCCAAGAAAACTGCGCCGCAAGGGTTAACAAAACAAATATCGAAGGCGGCTGTTGGCGCAGGCCTGGCGGGCAGCCTAAGGTGAACGGGCCCTGGTTACACTGGCAAACTAGCGAGGCGGTCCGAATATGCCCATCTCGGCATTTCTGGCCGTTGCCTCGGCCTTGCCGTAGATACCGCCGGGCAGCGCCATCGCCCAGCCATTGGAGACGAGCCAGGCGCCGACATCCTGCCTGCCGAGCTTGCAGGGCGCGGCAATCGTGAAGCGGTCGACATCGGGCGGCACCAAGCATTTCAGCGCCCGCCCGCGCAGCCAGGCATTGAAGGCCGCCCGCGCGCGCTGGCCGCACGGCCAGGCGGCTTCGTGAAAGGAACAGCTCCTGTCGGGGTCGATGCCGAGGGTGCCGCTGATCGCCACCGTTCGCCCCATCGCCTCGAAGGTCGCCGACGAGGTGGCGATCGGGCGATAGAGCCGCGTCTCGCGCCAATCGTCCGGCATCGGCGTCTTCGGCCAGTATGCGAGACCGAGTTCGCCAAGTGGCGGACGGGGCTCGACCCGCTCGAACCGGGATGCTTCGAGCTGCGGTGGCGCGATAAGCTCCTGGGCGATCTTGCGTGCAGGTTGCCGCGGTCCGGCATCGAACACAGGCAATGCCGTTGGCAGCGGCTGATTTCTGACGACGTTCAATGCCGGCGTGGCCCGGTTGACCCCGATCAAAGCGCCGGCGTGAAGGATCAGCAGGACTCCGGCCACGAGCTCGACACTCCCTAACGCGATCGCCAGGCGAGACCTTCCCACAGGGACGCCGCCGCTCATCGGCGATGTCCCGGAGCTTGCTGTCGAACAGAAGGCCGACTTGGCAAACTGCTTGAGCGCACCCTTTCAACCCCCGATGAAACGGCTCCGGCCGCCTGAACCCGCGTTTGCGTCCCAGCGGCCCAGCATAGCACGGGTAAGAAGGATGCCGAAGCAAGCGGCTTGTTAAGCTTCGTTAAGGCTTGCGCAATCTCTATTGCCTATTCTGGCCTCGGAATTGTCGAGGACGACATGAAGCGCAAACCGATACTGCTCTTTGCATTTCCGGCCCTCATGCTGCTCATCCTGGCGGCTGAGCGAGCGGCGACATTCCTGCTCGGCGCCTATCCCGCCAGTCCGACGATATGGCGGGTCTGGCTGGAGCTGCGGCCCTTGGCGACGATGTTCTGGCAGCAGGTCGACCTCTATCTCGGCGCTTCGATCGCGCTTGACGCCGCCATCCTCGCCGCTGCCGCGATCGCCTGCTGGATGGCGTGCCAGGCGAAGGCATCGGCCGCCTTCTTCCTGGCCAACCATATCGCCATTCTATTCGCTGGGCTGATGATCGCCGCCGGCAGCCATTCGGAGACGGCGAGCACGATTGCCGCCTTCACCGCGCCCAGCGGCATCCCATTCTCGCTGGCGATCGATTTCACCATGAAGAACAGCCTGGTGCTGATCCTTGGCACTGCGGCGTGCGCCTATTGCCACGTCGCCTTCCTCAGCGAAGCGCGGCAGCGCGCTGAAACACGCGCGATCCGTATTCTCGCGCTGCAGCGGGACTTCTAGACCTGCTGCCTCAATCGCCCGGAACGCCCGGCAACCTCAGTTGATTTTCCGGTAGTAGACCTTGCCGTCCGCCTGCTGGATACGCTGGTAGGCAGGGTTCGGGGCAGGCGGCGCTGCTCGCTTCCTAGGCTGTGGCATTTCGACCGACCCTGGGTTCGCCATGTTTTCGGCGACGGCCGGCGTCTCCGCCTCGCTGCTGGTGGGGGCTACTGCCGGCTCCGGAGCGCTGGCCATAGGTTCGTCGGCGATGGAAGGCCGGCTCTGCCCCAACCGGGCGATACCGCCGTTGACCTCGTTGAACTTCGCCTGCAACTGGTCGTCGAGCTTTTCGAACCGGCTCTGGAAACCGTTGTTGACGGTATCGAGCCGGGCGCTAATGCGTTGCTCGAACTGACCGAGCTGCTCCAGCCGCGCTTCCACGCTGCGCAGGTCGCTGATGCCGCGGTAGAGGTAGACGGCTGCGGTCAGGTTCACCAGCGTGACCAGCGCGGCGCCCGCCACGACAACGCCGATCGTGCCTTTGCGGCTGGGTTTGCCGACGGCGGCTTCCTGAGCGCCGAGCTCGATTGCCGGAATGTCCGGGTCCCTGATCATAGTCATTCCACCACCACCTTTGCGCCCACCGCGACGCGTTTGAAGAGATCGATCACGTCGGTATTGGTCAGGCGAAAGCAGCCCGACGTGCCGTCGAAACCGACACCCTTGGGATCGTTGGTGCCATGTATGCGATAGAGCGTGTCACGTCCGCCGCGTGAAAGATAGAGCGCGCGCGCGCCGAGAGGGTTGTAGGGCCCGGCGGGCACCATCGCCGGCAGCTCGGGCTGGCGGGCGCGCATCTCCTTGGGCGGCCGCCATTCCGGCCATTCGGTCTTGGCCCCGACCTCGACCGTCCCGGTCCAGCCGAAGCCGTCGCGGCCGACGCTGATCTGGTAGCGCAGCGCCTGGCCCCGGTTCGTCACCAGATAGAGCGCCTTCTCGTCCTTGCGGATGATGATCGTGCCGGTCTGTTCGCTGGTCTGGAAGGCGACCGCCTTGCGCAGGCTTGGCCCCATGGCCGGCAGCGGCGGCCGGTCGGCAAGCGCGGACCTGGCCCCGGCCGGCGGCAGGCTCGACGCCAGCGCTGTCACCGCGATGCACGCGCAAGCGAGGGCACGGATAATTTGCCACCTGGAGCGGTTCAGCGTTTCATGGAAACGCAGACCCGCCCCGGGCATCTGTCTTGACGCAATTCCGGACGGAAAACCGCTGCGCACTTTTCCTGGAACTGCTCTAGCGACTGGCATCGCTGAGCCGCTCCTTGAACATCAGCTTCAGGTCCTTGTTGAAGCGCGCCCGCCCGTCGACTTCGGAGGGCAGAATGGCGCGATTCAGCGCGTCGGTCAAAAGCGCGTTGTCGAGCGCCACCGACTTGATGTGCGGCGCCTTGAAGATCTTCTCCAGCTCGCTGCGCGAGAAGTGGTTGCCGAACCATTTGCGCTTGTGCTTGTTGGCCACCAGCGTGATGTTCACCTGGTTGCCGCGCAGCTCGCGGATCTTCTTGTAGAGTCGCTTGCCTTGCCTGAGCGAGGCGACGTTGAGCTCGAAGACGATGAAGATCTCGTCGCTCGTCTGCAGCACGGAATTGTGCCAGGGCGTCTCGATGTTAGGCAGGTCGATGACGATGTCGTCGAACCGGTAGGCGACGAGGTCGAGCAGCCGGAAAACGAAATCGGCGCCATGCGGCTCAAAGGGCAGCTGCGGCCGCTCGAAGGAGTAGAGCGTGAGCCCCGACGGGCGCGACAGCTTGATCACGTCCATCAATTCGACATCGAGGCGCTCCGGCTGGCCGATGATGCCCGAAAGGTCGAACTGGTTGAACTGGTTGAGATAGGCGCCGCAATTGGCGCTTTGGAAATCGAGATCGACCAGGCAGGTCGAGGCCGCGCGCTCGGTCGACTTGCCCGCCAGGTATTCCGCCGCCGATAGCGCGAGCGTGGTGGCGCCGGCGCCGCCGCTGGCGGCGATGAAGGTGATGATGCGGCTCTTGGTGCCCTGGTTGCCGGTGTCGTGGAAGGTGACGGCGTTGAGCAGCTCCTTGGCATCGAGCGGCTTGTGCAGCCAGTCCGAAGCGTTCATGCGCACGAGCACGCGCGTCTGCTCCGACGCCAACTCATCGGAAATCGCGATCAGCGGCACCGACGCCCATTTGGAGCGCGCCTCGACGATGCCCGGCTGGCCGAGCAGCTCGCCATTGCCAAGGTCGAGGATGACGATACCCGGCCGGGTATCCGCAGGCGGCCCCTTGAGGAAGTCGGCTGTCTCCGAGACCTGCACGTCATAGATCGCCAGCGCATCGAGCCTGGTCGCGACATCGCGCTTGAACTGCGGATCGGACGAGAACAGGGCGACCTGCTTGCGTCTGGTCGGAAGGACCTTGGTGTTGATAGCGTTCATGGCGAGGTACTCTTCAAATCTTCGCCCGTGACCGTGCTGAGCATGGAGGGCATGGTCATATTTCCGAACCCGAGCAGTCCGCCCAGGAAGAAGAACTGGTAGGTCATGTTCTGCAGGCTGACAGAGATTGTCGGCACCGGGCCGGCCGCCCGTGTCTGGTAGCCAAGCCCGGTAGCGGTATAACGGACGACCACATTAGCTGGTTGCAGCAAGGGATCGAAGTCGCACATTCCGGGACGACTGCCGGCTACAGGCCCACATTGTCCGTCATCACCAGCATAGATCGTGTTGAAATTTGAGGCAGACCAAACTCCAACGACGCAATATGCGCCTGTGCAATTGCAGGTCGATGTAGCACCGTTGCAGACATAGTCAAACGAGCCTGCGGCCACGGGAGCTCCCGGGGTGGCGGTTGGGCCGGCCGTATCAATCTCCGGGGCAATCGGAGTGGAAATAGAGGCCAGTCTGGCACCGACCTGAACTGCTTTGGTCGCCGCGTTCCATTGATAAAGAGCGTAGCCGAAATCGATGAAGCCAAGGACGAGCATAAATAGCAGCGTCGAGACGATGGCCATTTCCACCATCGTTGCTCCGTCCTCGGATCTTGCGAAAAGCCTGATCATGATCAGAACCGGATCAACCGCTCCTCATGGAAGCCGCTCAGAGTGATCGGGCTGACACCGACCAGCGACAGCATCCCGACGCCAGCATAGGCATAGGTGCCGGCCGCCCTGACTATGCAGACCTGGGAAGTAGTGGACCGGTATTTGGTGACACCGGCAACCACGGCGTCTTGGCAGGACCCACTAGCAGCGATTGTCACAGTCACATTCGCTTTCTGCCAGCCGCTAATGCGCGCGCTGCCAGTTCCCGCCACGTTACCGAACACTGCGATGTTTGTGGCAATATCCGCGCAATTGATCGCGGCAAGGCCTGCATCGGTGTAAAGTTGACTATTGCAACGTGCCCCGAAGCGGGCCGCGTCCGACAGTCCAGCCTCCATCAGCAGCTTGTCGTGGATCAGGTTGCCGAACTCGAACACGCCTGCCGACAGAAGAATCATAGTCGGCCCGATAATGGCCATTTCGACAAGCGCGGTGCCGCGACTGTCGCGCCAAAATCTGTCGAGGTGATGGAAGAAGCATTTGGCCATCGCATCACCGGTAAAGCTGCGCTTCGTCACGCAGGAAATTGTCGAGCGTGCCTTGGCCAGCGCCACCGGTTACGTCGACCAGTTCGACCATCACCGATGCGTCGTCCGATGCCGAGGCAACCGGTTCGGTGAGAAAGAAGCTGCCGAAAGCCTCGACCGGCAGATTGGTACTATGACCCGACAGGTCGTTGCCCGCCGCTTCGAGCGCGTTGCAGTTGAGGATCGCACCATAGAGAAGACGACGATCCACTGATGTAACCGGCGGCTGACAGGCGTTCGATGGGGTTCCGACTTCGCCTCCGGCCGAAGCCGTCCCAACCAGACCTTGCGCCATTTCGTACTTGTAGACCTCGTAGCGGGTTGGCTTGGTCGTGTCCCACGACGATGGATGGGACGTGGAGCCGAAGTTGGTGCTCCAATAGCCGGAGAGGTCCCAATTTCCGTCGCCCATCCGTCCACTCATATACGGCGTGGTGGCGTCCCTGGGCAGGCCCATATTGGGCGAGCCGAACGTCAACTGATTGTATTGCGGGCACTGATTGCCACCGCCACCGCCATTGCCATTGCCATTGCCATTGCCGCCCGCGGCAGCGCCCTTCCGAACATTCGATGCCGGCCCATATTCTGGACTGTTGAAGTGGCTGCCGTTTGCTTTGATGCCGAAGCGGACGTTGAACGCGTCTTGTACCGGCCCGGCATTCTGGCCGGTCTTAGTCGAAACACTACCGGATTCGTAGCATCCGATCGGGGTGGATGTCGCGATCGTCTGAGCGAGCGCCTGTGCACCATTCCCTACACCCGGCGGTGGCTCCAGAAAGCCGAAGTTACCTGGACCGGCCGCCGCGCCATTTCCGACCTTTCTCAATTCGATCAGCCGACGATGAACGGCGGGGTTGGAAACAGCCTGCTGCAGCGTGTAGTTGCCGGCGTTGTTCGTTCCGTTCGAATCCATCTCATAGGGGTTGCAGATGAAGACCGGCGTGAAATTGCAGACACCGGAGG
>NZ_RZOT01000569.1:0-3775 GCF_003999085.1 Mesorhizobium sp. M4A.F.Ca.ET.090.04.2.1 | reverse complement strand
TATCAGGACTTGTCGATGTCATCGCCTATTTGGACTCCCGACGCGCTCTCGTCTGAATCCGCCCGGCTTGAAGGCAAGTACTGGCGCATGGTCGAGGCGCAGCACCGCGTCTCGACGCTGAAGGTCGTCGACACGCTCGACGAGCAGGCCTTGCTGGAAGAGCTGATCGAGGAGACGAAGCCGCAGATCCCGCTCGAGTGCCGGCACCTCCACTACCTGCTGGCGACGCCCTTCCGCTACGGCTCGGTCTACCCCCATGGCTCGCGCTTTCGCCGCGCCGGCCGGACCAGGGGCGTCTACTATGCGGCTGAGACCATGTTCACGGCTGTCGCCGAGATGGCGTTCTACCGCCTGCTGTTCTTCGCCGAATCGCCCGACACGCCCTGGCCGCGCGACGCCGCCGACTACACTGCCTTTTCCGCCGCCATCAAATGCGCCGCCATCGACCTGACCAGGCCGCCGCTCGACCGCGACGCGGCCGCATGGACGCATCCGACCGACTACGCCGCTTGCCAGGCCATCGCCGATGTCGCGCGCGAGGCCGGGCTGGAGGCGATCCGCTACCGCTCGGCGCGCGACCCGAAAGGCGCCAACATTGCGCTGTTGACGTGCAAGGGTTTTGCAAAAGCAAAGCCGCTGGAGCCGCAGACCTGGCGCATTCGCCTCGGCGTCTTCGGCGTGCAGGCGATCTGCGAGTTTCCGGAAAAGCGGATCGAATTCTCCAGGGCGGCCTTCACCGACCCACGGCTCACGAACTTGCGCTGGGAGCGCGGCCGCTAGCTGTGTCGTGATTCAGGCGAGGATGTTCACCGCCCGCGCCGCCACCAGCGCGATCGTCAGCAGCGAGATCAACGCCTCCGCCATCATCAAGAGCTTGGCGCGCTGGGTGAGCGGCAAGGTGTCGGTCGGCGAGAATGCCGTCGCGTTGGTGAACGCCAGGAAGGCATAGTCGACGAAGCCGGGCAGCCAGCCGCGGATTTCTCGGTCGGGCAGCGTCATCTGCGGGAACAGGAAATCGGCCTGCGCGCGCTTGACCAGCCCACAGGTCGGCGGCCCGCCCCGGTCCGTGCTCCAGAACCAAAGCGCGAAGACGATGACGTTGGTGACCCAGATGTTCAGCGCATCGACAAGCAGCGTCGTGCCGGCGCCGGCATGGCCTTCGAGCAGCGCCTTGACCAAGAAGACCAGCGCCCCGCAGTTCATGACGCTGATGACGCCGGTGAGGACCAGCGCGGTGCGGCGGATGTAAAGGCGAAACCGGCCGATCGCGTACCAATGTTCGTGATCAATGGCCTTCTGCGTCGCCATTTGCGTCCACGCCGTCGCGATCGACAGGGGCACGAGCAGCACCGCCTCGATCGCAGGCGCCAGCCAGCGCGGGCCGAACGACAAGTCGTTTATGACCAGAAGCTGCAGGCAGATGATGACGAGGACCGCCGCTCGAGCCGACCAGAAATCAAGGGCGCGGTGGTGGATGACGGCATGCTTGTGACGCATGGTGAATGCTGGAACCAGTTGGGGGTGGACGATGCAGTTCCATCCAATCTTGGTTTTGCAATGGTCGCGCCAGAACACATTTTCGTAAGCTCTGATGTTACCGCTCCTCGGCCCGAAACAAAAAAAGGCGCCGGATTTCTCCGGCGCCTTTGATCACGCAGATTCAAACCAGCAAGCGGCTCAGCCGTTGGCGGCCTGCTTGTGCTGGACCGTGTGGCTCTTCTTGAGCAGGTCCGAGACCAGGAAGGCGAGCTCGATCGCCTGGTCGGCGTTGAGGCGCGGATCGCAATGCGTGTGGTAGCGGTCCTGCAGGTCTTCCGCGGTGATGGCACGGGCCCCGCCGGTGCATTCGGTAACGTTCTTGCCGGTCATCTCGACATGGATGCCGCCGGGATGCGTGCCTTCGCCGCGGTGCACCTCGAAGAAGGTCTGCACCTCCTTCAGGATGCGGTCGAACGGCCGTGTCTTGTAGCCGGCCGCCTCAATCGTGTTGCCGTGCATCGGATCCGACGACCAGACCACGCTGCGGCCTTCCTTCTGCACCGCGCGCACCAGCTTCGGCAGATGCTCGGCCACCTTGTCGGCGCCGAAGCGCGCGATCAGCGTCAGCCGTCCCGGCTCGTTCTCCGGGTTGAGCAGGTCGATCAGCTCCAGCAAGCCGTCCGGTGTCAGCGACGGGCCGCATTTCAGCCCGAGCGGGTTCTTGATGCCGCGGCAATATTCGACATGCGCATGGTCGGGCTGGCGGGTGCGGTCGCCGATCCAGATCATGTGACCCGACGTGGCGTACCAGTCGCCGGAGGTGGAATCGACGCGGGTCAGCGCCTCTTCGTAGCCGAGCAGCAGCGCCTCATGGCTGGTGTAGAAATCGGTCTCGCGCAGCGCGAAGTTGGTTTCGGAGGTAATGCCGACTGCGCGCATGAAGCCCATGGTCTCTGTGATGCGGTTGGCGAGCGACTCGTACTTTTCGCCCTGCGGGCTGTCGGAGACGAAACCAAGCATCCAGCGATGCACATTCTCCAGGCTGGCATAACCACCCTGGGCGAAGGCGCGCAGAAGGTTGAGCGTCGCCGCCGACTGGCGATACGCCATCTCCTGACGGGCGGGATCGGGAATGCGCGACTTGGCGTCGAACTCGATGCCGTTGATGATGTCGCCGCGATAGCTGGGCAACGTCACGCCGGCCTTGGTCTCATTGTCGGAAGAGCGCGGCTTGGCGAACTGGCCGGCGACGCGGCCGACCTTCACCACCGGCTGCGCGCCGGCGAAGGTCAGAACGACGGACATCTGCAGGAAGACGCGGAAGAAGTCGCGGATGTTGTCCGCGCCATGCTCGGCGAAGCTCTCGGCGCAATCGCCGCCCTGGAGCAGGAATGCATCACCGGCGGCAACGGCCGCCAACTGCTTCTTCAGTTTGCGCGCCTCACCGGCGAAAACCAAAGGCGGAAAGGTGGCGAGTTGGGCTTCCGTGTTCTTCAGCGCGGCAAGGTCCGGATAGGCGGGAACCTGCTTGATCGGCTTTTCTCTCCACGAATTCGGCGACCATTTCGTCATCGTTGCACCCAAACGCCCTTCAGCAGCAATTCCAGGAAAAGCGTGATTCCGCGCGGAATTGCGTCAAACAAACAGATGAACGGGCACCCTCGCCCGCCATTCCAGCCCAATATGGGGTGGCGGCTCCTTACACGAAGCCGAATTCCTATTCTAGACCGGAATTTGAGCGCTGGCGAATGAGCGTTGCTGGCCAAGGTGTGTTGAGATTCAGGTTAGGCCGAGCCGAAAATGGTGATTTCCGAGAACCGGAGCGGAGCGTACTCAAAGCACGTGATACCAGAAGCGCAGGGAAACCGCCATTTGCAGGCCGGCATCAACTGAAACTCAACACACCTAGGCGGCTTTCTCCACCAGCCGCGCCAGCTGCGTCATCACCACGGCCGAGCCCGCCAGTCGCTTTTCGGCGTTCGGCCAGTCGCGGATGAAGACGACGCTGTGATCGGGCCGGATCTTGGCCAGCGAGCCCTGCTCGCCGATGAACTTGACCAGCCCGACCGGGTTGGAGAATTCACGCTTGCGGAAATGGATGACGACGCCTTTGGGGCCGGCGTCGAGCTTCTCGACATTGGCCCTGCGGCAAAGCGCCTTGATGAAGACGATCTTCAAGAGATGCGTCACCTCTTCTGGCAGCGGTCCGAAACGGTCGATCAGCTCGGCGCCGAAGGCGTCGATCTCCTCGGTGCTTTCGAGGTCGCCGAGCCTGCGGTAGAGCGCCAGCCTGAGC
>NZ_RZOT01000568.1:0-3776 GCF_003999085.1 Mesorhizobium sp. M4A.F.Ca.ET.090.04.2.1 | reverse complement strand
CGGTGGTGGCCGATCAGTGGGGAAACCCCACCTCGGCGTTCGATATCGCCGCCGCTATCCTGCACGCGGCGGCAAGGCTCGATCGCGACAGGGATTTTGATGACTTTGGCATTTACCATCTGACGGGAGCCGGCGAGGCCAACTGGAGCGGTTTTGCCCGCCAGATCCTGGAGATGAGCCGCGCGCACGGCGGGCCGCACGCGCGGGTGCGCGACATCGCCACCGGCGACTATCCGACCAAGGCTCGACGCCCCCAAAATTCGCGCCTGTCAACGGCGAGGTTCGGGAGCACCTTCGCCTGGCAGGCGCCGGACTGGCGGCTGTCCGCACAAAGGGTGGTGTCTCGTTTGCTGGGACAGGCAAAAGGCGATGCCGGTGGATCCGTCGCCGGCCCGGGCCAGCGGTAGCGAACTCTAATGTTGCGCCCCCAACTGTCCAGTCCGGCGGAGTCCGCGCAAGCAGATCAAGTCGCCGACGGGAAGTATGCAGGCATTCAATCCTGCGTGCTTCCAAAAAAATATATGGCGATGATCTCAACTCCACGCTATGCGATAACGGGGTGAAGGGGCTGGGGAATGGCGCTCTGGATCGGCGCAGGATGATGATCTGTCCGGCGCCAGTCTAGTGGCCATGTCTTCGTGCCTGGAGTTCAGTACTACCCAATGACATCCTATGTAGAAGCCGTGTCCGGACTTCGGCCGAAGATGCGGCGTGCTATCATCATGCTTCAGGACATCATCATGGTCCTGATCGCGGTGGCGCTCAGCCTGGTTTTGTCACAGTCGAAGCTGTCGTTCGACGCGTTCTCTTATGGCGGGCTGGCCTGCTGGGCGGTCATCGTGCTGATTGCCCATCTGCTGTTCAGATACTGCGGCCTTTACAACACCGTTTGGCGATTCGCCTCGACACCCGATTTCTTCAACATCCTCAAGGGCTGCGGAATCCTGACGGTAGTCCTCTATTTGTCCTCGCTCGCCTTCCGCTCCTTCCAGCCCGTCACCGGCCTCAACGAGCGTCAGTTCATCGTCTTTTTCCTCGTCTCCTTCACCATCATTTCCGCGCCCAGGCTCTACTACCGGTTCCTGCGCGACGGCGCGAGTTGGCGCATCCTCGGTCGCAGGAATGGCGGAGGCGACGCGCGGATCAAGCAGGCGCTGTTCATCGGCAGGTTGAGCGAGGTCGACGTGATCATCCGTTTCACGCGCACCGCGCAACCTACCGAATATGCCATCGCCGGCATCATGGCGATCGAGGGTGGAGCGCCACTGGGCACGCAGATCCAGGGCGTTCCGGTAGTGGCCGCCCGCCCGCGGCTGGTCGAAGTGCTCGAGGAATACGCCAGGGGCACGGAAAATATCGACCTGCTTATCTTTGGCAATGGCGCCGAACGCGAGATCGAGGAGTATTCGGAGCTTGTTCGCGTCGCCCGCCACAGCGGCATCGCCGTCGTCCAATTCTCGGGCTTCTCGGAACTTGGGCAAGGCGGCAAGCTTGTGCTCGACGCCGTCGAGATGGAAACCATCCTGCGTCGCTCGACCGTGCCGCCCGACATCGAACGCATCGGCGCCTTCGTCAGCGGCAAACGCGTGCTCGTCACCGGGGGCGCCGGCTCCATCGGCCGCATCCTGGTCAAGCGCTCGCTGGAACTCGGCGCGGAGGCCGTTCTGGTCGCCGACATTTCGGAATTCGGCATCTTCCAACTCGACCAGTCCATCGGCGAAAAGGACCACGATCGACTGAAGAGCCGCATCGTCGACGTCACCGACCGGCGCCAGATGACGCGCGTCGTCAGCGAATTCATGCCGTCCATCATCTTCCATGCAGCGGCGCTGAAGCACGTGCCGCTGCTTGAGGAGAACTGGGAATTCGCGATCCAGACCAATATCTTCGGCACGCTCGCCTGCGCCGAGGTTGCCGCCAAATGCGGGGTCCCGCAGTTCCTTTTGATCTCGAGCGACAAGGCGGTGGACCCGACCTCGGTGCTCGGCATCACCAAGAGAGCGGCCGAGCAGATCGTGAGCTCACTCCACGAAACGCAGGCTGTCGGGCAGGGCGGACGCCGCGCCGGTACCAAATTCATCGCCGTGCGCTTCGGCAATGTGTTCGGCTCCAACGGTTCGGTGGCGACCATCTTCCAGGCGCAGATCGAAGCCGGCGGCCCCGTCACCATCACCGACCGGCGCATGACCCGCTATTTCATGACAGTGGCAGAGGCCGTCGATCTCGTCATCATGTCGGCCGCGGATGCCGAGCAGCGGGAGGGCAAGGACGACTACGCCATCTATATGTTGGACATGGGCAAGCCGGTGCCGATCCTCGAAGTCGCCGAAACCATGATCCGCATGGCCGGCAAAAACCCCTACACCGACATCCCGATCCGCTTCACCGGCATCAGGCCGGGCGAAAAGCTGCACGAGACGCTGCAGGGCGAGAATGAAGAGGTCGTCGCGCTCGATATCGCCAAGATTTTTGGCCTGCGCGCCGAAGTGGTGTCATGGCCGAGAATTCAAGTCGCCCTGACGGCATTGCAGGCGGCAATACGTGACCAGGACAAGGCGGCCGCTCTTGCCGTGTTGGCGGGACTGCATGAGGCTGAAAAGCCGCCGGTTGAGGCACCGCGGGAAACCGGCCCGAAATCAGTTGGACGGGCAGGTTAGACCTGTCCGGCGCGTCGATGATTGGCTATTGAAGCCAAGCCCGGCGATCCTCGCGCATTGGCCATGGCATTCGGCTGCGCCGGATTTGGGACCATCGACCGCGGAGCAGCATTGGATGACCCTGAAAGGGCCGAAGCGAACCTTCGATCTTGTGGTGGCTGCCTCGATGCTGGTGGCGTCGTCGCCCGTGCTGCTTGTTGCAATGCTGGCCATCAAGGCATCGTCGCCTGGGCCGGCGCTCTTTTCCCAGACCCGGGTCGGGCAGGGCGGTGTGCCATTTCGCTGCCACAAGCTGCGGACCATGTACCGAGGAACGCCGTCCTTGCCCACGCATGAGGCGCCGCCGCAATCCGTTACCGCCGTCGGCAAGGCGTTGCGCCGGGCCAAGATCGACGAGTTGCCTCAGCTTTGGAACGTGCTGAAAGGCGAAATGAGCCTTGTCGGCCCGCGCCCATGCCTGCCCACGCAGACGGAACTGGTCTAGCGCCGCCGGGACCTGGGCGTGCTCTCGGCGCTTCCCGGCATGACCGGCCTCGCGCAGATCCGGGGTATCGACATGTCGACCCCCGTGCTTTGCGCCGAGACCGATGCCGCCTACCTGCGGACTGCCTCGCTCGGCCTCGATCTCAGGATATTGCTGGGAACCATCTATCGCGCTTGAGCGTCGCCCGAGCGGCTTCGCCGCGCCAGTTCGGTGAGCTGCTCCAGCGTATCGGTTTCCGGCGCCCAGCCCTCCGCAAAAAGCAGCGACGGATCGCAAATCTGCGTTGCCGCCAGGGCCTCCCATGCCTTGGCCTTGCCGAACAACCTTGCCGCCAGCCGCATCGGAGCGGCGGGCACGGCAACCAGGCGCGGCGGCCGTCCGAAACCGCGCCGGAAGGCGGTGACGATCTCGGAGATCGCGGCGGGCGGGCGGTCGCCGGCTATATAAATGGGCCGCAGCGGCGTCGGTTTGGTCAACAGCCGCAGCACCGCGCCGGCCACGGCGCCGGTCGAAATCAGCGAGCGAGTCCCGGTCAGGGCCGCTGTCGGCAGCGGCAAGGCGCTATCGGCAAGCCGCATCAGCGTTGCCAGGTTTCCCTTCATGCCCTCGCCATGAACAGGCGGCAGGCGCAGCAC
>NZ_RZOT01000567.1:0-3805 GCF_003999085.1 Mesorhizobium sp. M4A.F.Ca.ET.090.04.2.1 | reverse complement strand
CGGCCGGCAGCGGCGCACGAAGATCGCCGCCCGCGATGGCGAGCATGCCCTGGCTCACCGCGCCCAGACGGGCGAGGAGGCTGCGGTCGACATAGAGCCAGACGACCAGAACCGAGCTCAACAGGCTGAGCAAGGCGGAGCCGAGGACAACTCCGGTGCCGTAGTGCTGGACGAGCGCGGCTTCGCGACCGGAGGCAGCGATCTCGCGGTCCGCTGCTGCGACAAGACGGTCGACCGCAGCGGTGAGACTGCGCGACAGCCGATTGTTTTCGGCCAGCAGCTTTTCGCCCTGCGCGAGGACCGCAAGTTCCTCTTCCCGGGCCTTCGGGATGCTGTTCTCACCATCGGTTAGTGCCTTGAGTTCGTCCACCCGTTGCCGGAAACGGGTCCGCAGCTTTTCGTCGATCTCCGAGGAAGCCGTTTCGAGAGCGGCAAGCGAGCGGCGCAGCGGAAACAGGATCAACGCCAGGTCGCCCTGCGACGGCGCGGTCGCGGCCTTCACCAGCGCGTCGTTGACCGCCGAAATATCCAGCAGCGCCTTTTGCTGGGGGATGTAAGCCGCAATCGCCTGGACCATGTCGGCCATTGCCGCTGCGCGTCGATCGGGCGACAGTGACGTGTCGGCCGCGACCGCCCGCCATTGCGGCAGCCTGGAATCCATCACCAGGATGCCGGTGGCAAGAAGGCGGTGGCTCCCGGTCGTCGTCGCGGCGAGGCGGTTCAGGAGTTCCTCCTTGCGGGCGACCACATCGAGCCGGGCGATGACCAGGGAGTCGAGCTCCTTCAGATTGCGCCTCAGAACAACCGCGGCTTCCTCGATTTCGGCCAAAGGCACTGTGCCCAGCGTGGCGTCCCTGAGGTCGGTGCGCAGCGCCTCGAGGCGGGACATCTCGAGCGCGACGGCAGCCGAGACCTCGCTGTGCTGAGACCTGCTCGTCGCCGCCAGCACCGATGGCGCGGCAGCAGCGACCCGCTCGGCCTGGCGCGACAGTTGGAGGGAGGCTAGCGCCGACGGCACCCGATCCGTGGTGATTCGGTCGACGACGTCGCCGACTTGGAGGAAGGCATAAAGCGCCGCAGCAGTTGCCAGCACCGCAAGGGCGCTGATCCCGAAAAAGGCGAACAGCAGCCGGCCGCGTATGCCGAGGCGTTCAAGCATCGCTGTGAGTCGGTACAATCCAGCCACACTGGTCTGCATCGGACTAGACGTCTCAGGGGCACGCATTCGGCGAACCCTATTCAACCGGCACGTACTCCCCGCCGCGCCAGACGTACCAAACCCAGCTCTGCCTCGTGAGGTCACCCTTGTCGTCGAAATCGACGCGGCCAATGACGGTGTCGAACTCCTGTTCGCGCAGTGTCGCGATGACCGCCTTCGGCTCCAGCGAACCTGCCTTCGCGACCGCCTGGGCCCAGACCTGGACCGCGCAGTAGCTCAACAGCGTGTAGCCCGCCGGCTCGAAGTTCTCCGCACGGAACTGCTCCACGATCGCGGCTGCGCCGGCATTTCGCCGCGGGTCCGCCGGGAAGGTGAACAGGGTTCCCTCCGCCGCTGGGCCTGCGATCAGGGCGAATTCCTCGGTAGCCAAGGCATCTCCGGATATGAGCTGAACCGTGTAGCCGCGGTCGTGTGCGGCGCGAGCAATCAGCCCAACGTCGGCATGATAACCACCCACATACAAGGCTGAGACGCCGGCGCTCTGCAATGCAGCGACCTCGGCTGAATAGTCGTCCTTCCCGGGCGCGTATGCGTCGTAGACAGCTTCGGTCACGCCCCGTTTGTTCAGCTGCTTCCTGGTCTCGTCGGCGAGACCCTTCCCGTAGGTCGAATTGTCGTGAAGGATTGCAATCTTCTTGTCGCCCCAGCGATCGGCAAGGTAGTTGCCGGCGATGAACCCTTGCGCGTCGTCGCGGCCAATGGTGCGGAAGACATTGCGACGGCCCTGTTCGGTCAGTTGCGGATTGGTCGAGCCTGGGGATATTTCGACGATGCCCGCCTCCTCGTACACTTTTGATGCGGGGATCGAGGCCCCGGAGCAAAAATGCCCGACGACGAGCACCACCCCGTCAGCCACCAGCTTCCGGGCGGCCGCGACCGCTTGCTCGGGATCGCAGAAATCGTCGACCGAGATGAGCCTCACCTTCTGGCCAAGCACGCCGCCCGCGGCGTTGACGTCGGCCACCGCCATCTCGGCGCCGCGCTGTCCCTGCTCGCCGATCCAGGCAAGCCGTCCTGTCATCGCAGACGAGACCCCGATCAGCACCTCAGCCCTCGCGGAACCGAACACGGCCGCGAGAACCACGATCGCTATGGCGATGACACGGTGCATGTGCGCACCCCTTGTGGACATTAGCTTACGCTAATCCAGTCAGTGCCGACAGCCCCTTCGGCAAGCGCGAGTGTCTTGGATGTTGTTGCGGTGCAGTTGGCTGAGGTAATCGCACGCCAAATCCCGACATCCACTGGCCGGAGTGAACATCGTGATGGGGTCAGGTCATGACAATGCTAACGCCTAGCGTAATGTCCGCTCTTGAAGATTTGCAGCCTGAAGCTGTCAGTGCGCTGTCGGCCCCACTCCGGTCATTCGAGACCCGGTGGCAACTCGTCGCTGGCGCTTAGCGGGCACTTGGGCCGGTACGGCGGTCATTGGCCGCGATGCGAAATCTCACGCCCGCCGCGCCACTAGCCGCAGCCAGGGCGCCAGATGGAAGGCGGCCATCAAAAGATACATCGGTACCATGCCGCTCAGCATCGAGGCACCGGGGCCGGGCATGCACATCATGTCATGGCCGCCATAGGCGGCTGTCAGCAGCGCCATGATTGCGAAGGTCGGCGCCGCCGCAAGGCTGAGCCAGTCGGCGAGGCCGAAGCCGCTCGGGACGGCCGGGCCAGGGGCGGGATTGTCGATGCTCATCTTTGCCACCTTTCAAACTGGCGGGATTCCTGCGGACGCGTGGAGAGAGATCGGCTCCGGCGGTGCGGCTGGCACCGCCAGAGTCGCTTCACACTCAGGCGCTCTTGTTGCGGAACGCCGCCTCGCCGACGTCCGACACTTCGACCCATCTCTGGTCGGGGGCGGCACCCTCTTCGTAGTTGTCGTGCCAGTTCCACCATTTGTAGGTCTGGGTCTGCGGATAGCCTTCGGGCGAGTCCTCCCACACCTCCTGGCGGCCGAGCGGGGTGACGTCGAGGTAGCTCCACACGGTGCCGAAAGCCTCGTCGCCGCGGTTGTTGACGAAATAGGTGCGGAAGATGCGGTCGCCGTCGTGGATGAAGACGTTGTGGCCATGCCATTCGTCGACGCCGAAATCCTTATCCCAGCTGTCGGTGATGGTGTACCAGGGCAGCTCCCAGCCCATCCGCTGCTTCACCCGCTGAATGTCGGCCTGCGGCGCCCGCGAGGCATAGGCGAGCGTGGTGTCGCGGGCGTTGAGATGGGCGAGATTGCCGACCATGTCGGCGCCGAGCGAGCAGCCGCGGCAGGCGTGCTCCGGCCAGCCATAGACGCCCGGCTCGAAGAAGGCGCGATAGATGATCAGTTGCCGGCGGCCTTCGAACAGGTCGAGCAAGCTCGCCTTGCCGTTTGGGCCGTCGAACACATAGTCCTTCTCGACAAGCGTCCATGGCATGCGGCGACGTTCCGCGGCCAGCGCGTCGCGGGCACGGGTGAGGGCCTTTTCCTTTACGAGCATCTCTTCGTACGCGCCTTCCCAGGCGTCCTGCGAAACGATCGGCGGTGTCTTCATGTGCTGGGTCATTGCTCTTGTCCCGTTCTTTCGGTTTGGTTGGGGTGCAGGACAGACA
>NZ_RZOT01000566.1:0-3807 GCF_003999085.1 Mesorhizobium sp. M4A.F.Ca.ET.090.04.2.1 | reverse complement strand
ATTCTGTAACCACGCCCCCAGGTCCCCAATGAAAGATGTCATTTCGTGCTGCCCGATCGAAGAGACCATGCGCGTGCTCAGCGGCCGCTGGCCGACCTTGCTGCTCTATTATCTGAAGG
Source organism: Mesorhizobium sp. M4A.F.Ca.ET.090.04.2.1 (assembly GCF_003999085.1). Lineage (NCBI taxonomy): Bacteria > Pseudomonadati > Pseudomonadota > Alphaproteobacteria > Hyphomicrobiales > Phyllobacteriaceae > Mesorhizobium > Mesorhizobium sp. M4A.F.Ca.ET.090.04.2.1. The sequence continues at coordinate 3,688 of NZ_RZOT01000566.1, read as the reverse complement.
ACGGGACCAAACGCTTCAGCGAGCTCCGGCGTGACAATCCGACCGTGTCGCATCGCATTCTGGCGCTGGAGTTGCGCAAGCTGGAGGACGCCGGCATCGTGCGGCGCACGGCGCATCAGGGCTATCCGCTGCGCGTCGACTACGACCTCACGGAAGCGGGCCGCGGGCTTGTGCCGCTGATCGATGCGCTCGGCGCCTGGTGGGAGCATACGCAAGACGACCGGATCGGCCAAGGTTCGCCCGCCGCGAAAGCCGCCTAGGACCAGGCGCGTCGGGAGATTTTCGTCGCCCTGCCCGGCAAAAGCCATGATCGCCATTATGTCAGGCGGGCATGACCGTTGCTAGAATCGAAACCCACCAGATCCCGGACCTGAACAGGCGCCTGCTGCTCAAAGGCGCTGGCATAGCCGCTTTGGCCGGGCTCGCCGCATGCTCGACCACTGTGCTGCCGACCGGAGAAGGCGCCGGGGTCTCCTCCTCCGCCACCGGGACGCTCGCCGGCATCCGGTCTTCGGCCGGGCTCCCGCCACTGGCGGCCGATGCGCAGCTCGCACAGGCGGCGCTGCAGCAGGCCGGCTATATGGCGTCACGTGCCCGCATGAGCCACACCACCGGCTGGGGCAAGGACTTCGCCTCGCGCATGAAGGACAACGGCGTACGCGGCGCCGCAGGCGAGAACATCGCCGAGGGCCGCTTCGACCTGCAGAAGCTGTTCGACATCTGGATGCATTCGGACGGCCACCGCCGCAACATGCTCGACCCGGACTTTTCCCGCTTCGGCCTCGCCTATGTGCGCGACGGCCGCGATCCGAGCCTGCGCTACTGGAGCCTCGTGCTCGGGAGATAGGCCTCGCCTATCCCTGTTTTGTCGTCAGAGTTCCCGACGCCGGAACGCCTTGGCCGTCATCCGCCACGCTCGCCGTGTGGAGCAGTTTCTCGATGCCCTGGGCAGAGACCGGCTTGCTGAAATGATAGCCCTGCATTTCATCGCAATTGTTCTTGCGCAGGAAGGCCACCTGGTCGTCTGTCTCGACTCCCTCGGCAATGACCCTAAGATGCAGATTCTGACCCAGTGAAATCACGGCGCTGGCGACAGCCTGATCGTTCTCGTCGGCGGCGAGATCCTTGATGAATGACTTGTCGATCTTCAGCCGCGCCACGGGAAAGGTCTTGAGCGCGCTGAGGCTGGAATAGCCTGTTCCGAAATCGTCGATCGAAATCTGAACCCCCAGGCTCTGCAAGGCGTCCATCGTCGCGACCGCCAATTCGACGTCCTGCATGATAAGGCTCTCGGTTACCTCGAGCTCGAGATGTCTGGCCTCCAGGCCGCTGTCCGTCAGCGCGTTCACGACACGGCCAATCAGGTTCGGTTCCCTGAATTGCCGCGCCGAGACGTTTACGCATACGGTCAGGGGTGGCAGACCGGCATCCTGCCAGGCCTTGTTCTGCCGACAGGCTTCGTGCAGGACCCAGTCGCCGATCGGTACGATCAGCCCGGTCTCCTCGGCGGTCGGAATGAACGTGTCCGGCGCCACCATGCCTCGCGTCGGATGCTTCCAACGCAGCAAAGCCTCGACCGCAAAGACGTCTCCTGAGCGAAGATCGACCTGCGGCTGATAGAGCAGAATGAATTCCGAGCGAGCCAGGGCATTTCGCAACTCCTCCTGAAGCAGGAATTTCTCATGCGCCCTGGTGTTGAACTCGGGAGCGTAGAACTGGAAATTGTCGCGGCCGAATTCCTTCGCGCGGTACATGGCAGCATCGGCATTGGCCAGCAGCTGATCTGGATTCGTCCCATCCTTGGGATAGTTGGCGATGCCGATGCTGGCCGTCGCCCTCAGCCGATGCCTTCCCAGATGAACCGGCTCCGCGATCGCTGCCCGGATCTTTTGCAGGGTCTCGGAGATCAGATCGACATTCGTCGGCTGGTCGAACAGGACTATGACGAACTCGTCGCCGCCAAGCCGCACGACTGTGTCGGTCGGCCTTACGCATTCGACCATGCGGTTGGCGACGGTCTTCAGCAGTACGTCGCCGGCGTTGTGGCCGAGCGTGTCGTTGACGAGTTTGAAATTGTCGAGGTCGATGAACACCACCGTCACCCAGCGATCGTACCGCTGCGCATAGAGCAGAGCCTGCGAGAGCCGGTCCTCGAGCAGAGCGCGATTTGGAAGCCCTGTCAGCACATCATGGTTGGCCATGAAATGAATCTGGTCTTCAGCCAGTTTGCGCTCGATGGCGATCCCTGCAATCCGTGTCGTGAAGTCGATCAGCCGCGTTTCGGCCTCGGTCGGTTCGCGCACCGTCATCGAATACATCGCAAAGACACCGAGCACGGCGCCTTGATGCGATAGGATCGGGGTCGACCAGCAGGAACGATAGCCGAAGGGCGCCACCACCTGACGGTATTCTTCCCAAAGCGGGTCCTGCATGATGTCCGCGACGATGACCGGCTCCCGCCGGTAGACGGCGGTGCCACATGATCCAACCTTGGGGCCGATGGCGATCCCGTCGATGGCATCGGTATATTCTTTCGCCAGGCTCGGCGCGCCGCCGTGCCGCAAATGGCTGCCGTCCTTGTCGAGCAGCAGGACGGAACCGAATATCCCCGTCAACTGCGACTCGACGAGGCGCATCAGACGGTCGAGCACGTCTTCGAGCAGGGCGCTCATTGCGATCATTTCCAGGATATGCGCCTGCCCGTCCCGAAGGACGTCCGCCTGCTTGCGTGCGGTGACATCGTGAGCGATGCCAACCAGTCCGATGACGTCATTCTGGGCATTGCGCAGCGGCACCTTTGTCGATGACACCCACTTGCCGGCGCCCAATGCATCGACAATGAACTCTTCCTTGTCGATCATTGGTTGCCCGCTGCTGAGCACGTTCTGCTCCACAGCGCGAAATTTCCGAGCAAGTTCCGGGGCATGGAGATCAAAATCGGTCAAACCGACCATGTCGCTGGTCTTCTCCCTTCCGCTGTCGAGCGCGAGAGCCCTGTTCGCCACGATGAAGCGGCTTTCCGTGTCCTTGACCCAGAGATAGTCGGGCACCCAGTCGATCAGCGTTTGCAGCGAGATGCGCTCAGCGGCGATCTGTCGATTGGCAGCGAGCGCCGTAATGTCCTCATGCGTGGCCACCCAACTGCCGTCGGGCATAGGCTGGTGGCAGACCTGAATTGTCCGACCGTCGGCGAGGTTGGCGGTCCATACTCTTGGTGCCGTGCCCGAATTGGCGGAGCGGGCCAATGCAAGATAGGCGTCGGCATCGGTCGCGGAGGTTCCGACAGCGACGCGAAGTGCGACGATTTCCCGGAGCGTTAGCCCCGGCCGCAATTGCTCAGGCGCAATGTGGTAGATTTCCGCATAGCGGCGGTTGGACAGGATCAGCCGTTCACCGGCGTCGAAAAAGCAGATGCCCTGCGAAACGTTGTCGATCGCCGTCTCAAATCGCAGCGCCTGCCCTTCGAGCGATGCGATCCTGGCTCGAAGATCGCGCTCGAGCGTTTCGTATGAAGCCATCGTCAGCTTTGCCAGCGCCGCAAGATTGGCCGACTCGGGTGCTTCGGCGGCTTTCCTGGATGATTTCGTGCCCAAACAGAGTTCCTCCAGTTTGGTGCCGGCGCAAAGCGACACGGCTCGCCTTCAACCCAAAAGCGACCGCATCGTGATCGATATATACTAATGGTAGG
>NZ_RZOT01000565.1:0-3833 GCF_003999085.1 Mesorhizobium sp. M4A.F.Ca.ET.090.04.2.1 | reverse complement strand
GTCAATCTGGCCGAACTCGGACAAATCGCCGTCTATCGCGAGGCGGTCGAGGTGGCCGCCGTCAGGCTGACCTGCCTGCTGGAGGACAGAAGCGCCGTCGACGCCATCGAGGCGATGCTGGAGTCCTGCGATGCAGGCACTCCGCGCGAGGAATGGCGCCGCATCGGCATGGATTTCCACATCGAGCTGGCCAGGCTCTCCGGCAACGAATTCTTGTTTCGGGCGGTGCGCGATGCGATGACCAGGCTCTCCCGCGCGCGCTGGCTGGAGGTACGCGACGAGGCGGCACTCGGCCGCGCATGGGCGGAGCATCATGCCGTACTGGCGGCTGTGCGGGTGGGCGATGCGGAAGCGGCGGCGCGATTGCTTTCAGCCCATATCGTCGGCAGCCGCAACCGGCTGGTGACGTCGCTGCGCGACGACCGGCGCGGCCTGCGGGCCCGGGGCTTCGCCGTCGTCGCCGCGTGATCGCGACCATCGCCCTGGACTGAACCGTCACCCGCACAATGGCTTGCGCGGCATTGCGCCCGCCAACCCAGCCGGCTCTCGGCCGGCCGGCGGTGCCGTGCAGTTTGCAGTGTGAAAGTTCGACGGACTGATGCTAAGAGCATTTTGCCCCCAGTCCAGGTGACCAACGATGGCCACGCCTCTCCGAACCGCAGCCAAGGTGTTTTACTACGCGCGCAACTTCGCGCGCGACCTCGCTCCGCAGGCGCTGTTCCGCCACCGGCTGAGGGGATGGCTTGAGCAGGCACGGCGGTCGGACGGCTCGGTCCGCGAGCGGGTGAACTTCTATAACAGGCTGCAGCAGCCCTTTGTGCCGAGCCCGGCAGCGGTGCCGGTCAGCCGGCTGCCGTTCTCGCCGAGCATGTATTATTACGACCTCAAGGAATTTGCCCGCTATTTTGATCCGGTGCTGCTCATCGACCTCGAATTTGGCGATGTCATCGACGTTCCCAAGATGCCGGCGATCGTCAAGGACCGGCCGATCATGGACGGCAACGGCAATGCGGTGCTGATGAAGCTGGACAAGTTCCGCCACTTCCAGATGCCCGCCGACCGGCAGCCCTTCGCCGACAAGCGTCCGTTGGTGGTTTGGCGCGGCGATCTCAACAACCCGATCCGCACGCGGTTCCTCGATGCGGTGCGCCACTTGCCGATCTGCGATGTCGGGACGCCGAAAAAGGACGCGAAGGCCGAATACCAAAAACCCTATCTCACCATCGATGAGCAGCGGCGCTACCGCTACATTGTCTCGCTCGAAGGCAACGATGTCGCGACCAACCTCAAATGGATCATGAGCTCGAACTCGCTCTGCCTGATGCCGCCACCGACTTACGAGACCTGGTTCACCGAAAGCGAGGTCAGGGCCGGTGTCCACTATGTGCAGCTGGCGCCTGACTTCTCCGATCTCGCCGACAAGGTGCGTCATTTCGAAAGGCACCCGGCCGAGGCCGAACGCATCGTCGCCGCCGCCAACGCCTATTGCCGAAAATTCCGCAACGAGCGGGACGAACAGGCGATCTCGCTGCTCGTCCTCTACAAATATTTCGTGCTGAGCGGCCAGGTCAAACCGGATCCCGAAGTCTGGCGCTTCATCGCCGGCTGACCCGTTGCGGCCCCTCAGATATCGCTGCGGTCGAGCACCAGGTCGGCCGGTCCGAAGCGGCCCTTGGCCGTCAGCTGCTGGTGCCAATAGGGGTAGAGGACCGGCGGCCGGCTGACGGCGTCGAGCCGCGCACGCTCGTCGAAGGACAGAGTCAGGCTGGCGGCGGCGATGTTGTCCTTGAGCTGCGCCTCGCTGCGGGCGCCGATCACCAGCGACGAGACGGCCGGCCGGCCGAGCAGCCAGGCGAGCGCCACCTGCGCGCCCGATACGCCCCTGGCCTTGCCGATGTCGACGAGCACGTCGACGATCTGCCACAGCCGGTCTTGGTCGCGGATCGGCGGCTCCGACCAGCCGCCGAGCTGGCGGGCGGTTGGGCTGTTGCGGTCGTACTTGCCGCTGAGCAATCCGCCGGCGAGCGGGCTCCACACCAGCACGCCGAGCCCCTGGTCGACCGCGATAGGCAAGAGCTCGTATTCGGCCTCGCGGGCCTCGAGCGTGTAGTGGATCTGCTGGGTGACGAAACGCGGCTGGTGGCTGCTGTCGCTGATGGCGAGCGCCTTCATCACCTGCCAGCCGGAATAGTTCGAGCAGCCGACATAGCGGATCTTGCCTTGGCTCACCAGCGTGTCGAGCGCGGCAATCGTCTCCTCCAGCGGCGTCACGCCATCCCATTCGTGCAGGAAGTAGATGTCGATGACATCGGTCTTCAGCCGCTTCAGGCTCTTCTCGCACTCGCGGATCAGGTGATGGCGCGACAGGCCCTCGTCGTTGGGACCCTTGCCGATGCGCATGCGCGCCTTGGAGGCGATCAGCACGTCGTCCTTGCGCTTGCCGCCCAGAGCCTCGCCGATGATCTCTTCCGAAATCCCGTTCGAATAGACATTGGCGGTGTCGATGAGGTTGATGCCGGCATCGATGCAGAGATCGATCATCCGGCTCGCTTCATTGAGGTCGGTCTTGCCGACCGCCGCGAAGGCGCCGGCGCCGCCGAAGGTCATGGTGCCGAGCGTCAACGTCGAAACCTTCAGCCCGGAACGGCCGAGTGTGCGGTATTCCATTTGAGATCCTCGCGATTGCATTGGGAGAGGCGCCACGAGCGGGCTGCCCGAATGAGAACGCATATTTGTAGGACAAGTTCACCGGTTTGTCGCCCTGTCGCGGCGAGCGGTCGTTCAAATCTCAAGCGACGGTATTGCAATAAAACCGTCATTGCCGGCCTTTATTGAAGTCGGCTCAGGATGGCGCGCGGCAGCAGGGTGTCATCCCACCACACATGGCAGGCTGGCACGCGGAGCAGCACGATGAACGAACTGAAATCGAATTCCGGAGCCAGGGACTGGCTGGAAGCCGAACTCGCCGACACGCTCGACGAGGACTACGAACTGGAGCTATCGGAGCCGGCGCTGTCGCTGGAGATCGCCAAGATCTACAAGGATTCGCATCCGCCTTCGATCGAGCGGCAGCAATATTTCCGTGACCTGCTGCGGCTGCAATCCGAGCTGATCAAGCTGCAGTCCTGGGTGGCCTACCACAAGAAGAAGGTCGTCGTGATCTTCGAAGGCCGCGACTCGGCCGGCAAGGGCGGCGTCATCAAGCGCATCACCCAGCGGCTCAATCCGCGCATCTGCCGCGTCGTGGCGCTGCCGGCGCCGACCGAGCGCGAGAAGTCGCAGTGGTATTTCCAGCGCTACGTGCCGCATCTGCCTGCCGGCGGCGAGATCGTGCTGTTCGACCGCTCCTGGTACAACCGCTCCGGCGTCGAGCGGGTGATGGGCTTTGCCGGGCCGGACCAGGTGGAGGAATTCTTCCACGACGTGCCGGAATTCGAACGCATGCTGGTGCGCTCCGGCATAACGCTGGTCAAATACTGGTTCTCGATCACCGACGAGGAGCAGCAGATGCGCTTCCTGATGCGCATCCACGACCCGATGAAGCAGTGGAAGCTGTCGCCGATGGACCTGCAGTCGCGCGTGCGGTGGGAGCAGTATACCAAGGCCAAGGAAGAGACCTTCGCCCGTACCAACATCCCCGAGGCGCCCTGGTTCATCGTCGAGGGCAACGACAAGAAGCGCGCCCGGCTGAACTGCATCGACCATCTGCTGCAGCAGTTTCCCTATGAGGAGGTTCCGCACGAGGAGATCACGCTGCCCGAGCGCGTCTTCAATCCCGAATACGAGCGCCAGGTGCTGCCGCGCGAGCTTTACGTGCCGGAGAAGTATTGAGC
>NZ_RZOT01000564.1:0-3857 GCF_003999085.1 Mesorhizobium sp. M4A.F.Ca.ET.090.04.2.1 | reverse complement strand
GTTCACCATCACCCAGCAGGAGGAGTATGGCGAGAAGGTGCTGGCCTATGACGGCAAGCAGCTCGCCGACAATTACGACGTCTTCTTCGACAAGATTGTCGAGGTCGGCGGCGTCAAGGTCGCACTGTTCGATGTCGGCGATGGCGGCAATCAATGCGGGCCGGCGAGTGTCATCGCCTGGAAGCCGGAAGGCGGCGAGATCCAGACCACCACCGTCGAGCAGGACGAATGCGGCGCGCCGCCGGCCGCGGTCTCCGACAGCGCCATCTACTATGTGCCCTTTCTGCTGCCGGGCGAGACGAGAGCGGCGCTGCAATGGTCGCCGACGGAAGGGCTGACCACCTCCGGCAACCTCACCTACACGCCGGAATCCGGCACCGACTGGAAAGATGTCGACCCGTCGAAATACGACAACATCATCGACGCCTTCCACAACGAGGCGGTCTACAAGGCGGCGCAGACGGTGCTCGGCGACACCATGCCCGACATGGCGACCAGCCTGCTGGTCGGCGGCGGCACCGAAAACACCGCATCCGGCGCCTTCTACGCCACCGGCTGCGTGCCGCATGATTGCGGCGGCAATGACGGCTTCATGGCGGTCGATCCGGTCAAGCACAAAGTCTATTTCGCGCGCCGCGGCGACAATGGCGAGCCACAGGGCTGGCCCGACCTGAAGACGTGGCCGGCGGATATCAAGAAAGCGTATGACGACGCGCAGGGGTCGGCGAATTAGCCCGAGCCTCTATTGCTAGGTCGCGTTCCTTCGCGCCCCCCTCTGTCCTGCCGGACATCTCCCCCACAAGGGGGGAGATTGGCTGTTTCGGCGCCCCGCCTGTTTTGCAACGCTGGTGATTGGCGAAAACCGGCGTGACATCTGATCTCCCCCCAAGTGGGGGAGATGGCCGGCAGGCCAGAGGGGGGCGCTGTCCCGTCAGCATCAAAAGTTTGCACCGCCAGTCTACGCTCCCTGGCTCACGACTGGATCGCTCGTCCGTTTCAGAATGCGCGCATCCAACGCGAGGCTCTCCATGCGCACACTCATCTCCACCGGCTCGCCCTTCGAGAAAACCGCCGGCTATTCGCGCGCGGTGGTGCAGGGCGACTGGTGCTTCGTCTCCGGCACGACCGGTTACGACTATGCCACCATGACCATGCCCGACACGGTCGAGGCGCAGACGCGCAATTGCCTCGCGACCATTGCCAAGGCCTTGGCCGACGGCGGCTTCGAGATGGCCGATGTGGTGCGGGCGCATTACTACATCACCGACCAGGCCTATGTTGACGTGGTGTTCCCGATCCTCGGCGAGGCGTTCGGTGATATTCGGCCGGCGGCGACGATGATCGTCTGCCAGCTCAACAAGCCGGAAATGAAGATCGAGATCGAGGCGACGGCGCTCCGGCGCACGGCCTGATGCAGGTCGCCCAGGACAGGGGCACCGGCTTGCACAAAGCAAGGATCAGCCGATGGTAAAGGTCAAGCGCATCGTCGCCAACATCGCCACGCAGGACACCCTCGCGGCGCAGCATTTCTATCAGGACGTGCTCGGGCTTGATGTGCTGATGGACCAAGGCTGGATCGTCACCTGCGGCTCGGCCGAGACGATGACGGTGCAGATCAGCTTCATGACCGAGGGCGGCTCCGGCACCCCGGTGCCTGATCTTTCGATCGAGGTCGACGACGTCGACGAGGCGCTTGCGGCCATGCGCAAGGCCGGCTTCGCCATCGAATACGGCCCGGCCGACGAGCCCTGGGGCGTGCGGCGCTTCTATGTGCGCGACCCGTTCGGCCGGCTGGTGAATGTCCTTTCGCACCGGTGACGGTTGAAAGGCTTGCGCCGCAAGCACTTGGCGTTTAGCAAGGCCGCGGTTTCTCCAAACACTCTCGGGACGGTTCTCCATGGCTTCGAAAAATCTCCTCCTGCTCGCCGGCGACGGCATCGGCCCCGAGGCCATGGCCGAGGTGAAGAAGCTGATCGCGGCCATGAATGAAAAACTCGGCAGCGGTTTTGCCACCGATGAGGGGCTGGTCGGCGGTAGCGCCTACGACGCGCATGGCGCGGCGATCTCCGATGCCGACATGGAAAAGGCGATGGCGGCGGATGCCGTGCTGTTCGGCGCGGTTGGCGGGCCGAAGTGGGACAAGGTGCCTTACGAGGTGCGTCCCGAGGCCGGGCTGCTCCGCCTGCGCAAGGACATGGAGCTGTTCGCCAATCTCCGTCCGGCGATCTGCTACCCGGCGCTCGCCGCATCCTCCTCGCTCAAGCAGGAGGTGGTCGAGGGCCTCGACATATTGATCGTGCGCGAGCTGACCGGCGGCGTCTATTTCGGCGAGCCGAAGCAGATCATCGATCTCGGCAACGGCCAGAAGCGCGGCATCGACACGCAGGTCTACGACACGTTCGAGATCGAGCGCATCTCGGGCGTCGCCTTCGAGCTGGCGCGCACGCGCCGCAACCAGGTCACTTCGATGGAAAAGCGCAACGTCATGAAGTCGGGCGTGCTGTGGAACGAGGTTGTCAGCCAGACCCACGCGGCCAGCTACAGCGACGTCAAGCTCGATCACATGCTGGCCGATGCCGGCGGCATGCAGCTGGTGCGCTGGCCGAAGCAGTTCGACGTCATCGTCACCGACAATCTGTTCGGCGACATGCTGTCCGACATCGCCGCCATGCTCACCGGCTCGATCGGCATGCTGCCGTCGGCCTCGCTCGGCGCGCCGGATGTGAAGACCAAGAAGCGCAAGGCGCTCTACGAGCCGGTGCACGGCTCGGCGCCCGACATCGCCGGCAAGGGCATCGCCAACCCGATCGCCATGATCGCGTCCTTCGCCATGTGCCTGCGCTATTCCTTCGGCATGGTGGCCGAGGCCGACAAGCTGGAAGCGGCGATCGCCGCCGTGCTCGAAGACGGCCTGCGCACCAAGGACATCTTCTCCGACGGCATGAAGGAAGTCGGCACCATTGAAATGGGCGACGCCATCATCGCCAAGTTCCTTGGATGACAGATGGGCGAGGTGGGTCGCGCCATCGAAAGGGATGCTCTTGGCGAGCATAAACGCCAGGCCGACTTTCGCACCGACCAGCGTCTCGCGCCACTGCGGCAGTTCGTATGCGATCGATATCAGATCGAGAACAGTTTGAGCTGGGCTCTTGATCTGGCTTTGGCCCGGCAAGGTGGTTGATTGCGAAATTACCTATGAAGGATCCGAATTCAAGATTGTTGGGACCGAGACGATCCAAACCCACAAGAAGGCCCTTCGTGGTGACACTGCGAAGCACTTCAAGATTATCGAATACATCGCTTTGAGCGAACACGGTCAGTCTGGCTTGCGGCCCTAGTCTAGAACCTGACGCCGACCGGCATCGGTCCCCATTTGTTGTCGCCGGCCTGGGTCGGGATCAGCCCGAAGACGAGCGTCGCGAGCCAGCCGATATAGGGCAGGAAGCAGAGGATCGCGAGCCAGCCGGTCAGGCCGAGATCGTGCAGACGGCGCACGAGCAGCGCGACCCACGGCAGGAAGGTCAGCAGGATGTAGAGAACGACAAGGCAGATCATGACGATCGGCAGGTCGTCGCCCTGTTCGATGCCGCTTCCCAAATCCACAGAGAGGCCGACGCCGACAATGACGGCGAGGCCGATCGTCCAGAAAAGGCAAAAACCCCAGAACTCCTTGCGCCGGGCGCGGCCGGAGAAATCGACGTAATTGGTCGTCAGGCCGCGCCAGAAATAGTCCCACAGGCCACTCGATCCGATCGTTCCATTTTCGGCGTTGCGGCCGAAATGGTTGGGCACCGCAGGCGCGCTGCCCGGCAAGGGGCGAGGAGACGCCGCGGTCGGGGTGGCGGGCTCTGCCGGAC
>NZ_RZOT01000563.1:0-3859 GCF_003999085.1 Mesorhizobium sp. M4A.F.Ca.ET.090.04.2.1 | reverse complement strand
AGTGGCAGCGAGGCGCGGCGGCGTCGGCCTGGCGGAGATTTCCAACTTCGCCAAATACGCGGTGACGGGTGAGGGCGCAGCCGCCTGGCTCGACCGCATGCTGGCCTGCAAGCTGCCGAAGCGCGGCCGCATGACGCTGGCGCCGATGCTGAAGGATGACGGCAGGCTGATCGGCGATTTCACGCTGGCCAACATCGACGACGGCGAGTGGTTCATCGCCGGCTCCGGCATCGCCGAGCAATATCATATGCGCTGGTTCGAGGCGTATCTGCCGAAAGACGGCTCCGTGCGCGTCGAGGCTTTGGGACAGAAGCTGACCGGGCTGGCGATCGCCGGACCGAAGGCGCGAGATGTGCTGGCAAAGGTGACGCGCGCTGACGTCTCCAATACGGCATTGCCCTTCATGGCCGTTGCGAAAATGGACATCGGCATGGCGCAGTGCCTGGTCGGCCGCGTCAGCTATACCGGCGATCTCGGCTACGAAGTCTGGGTGGCGCCCGAATATCAGCACGCCGCATTCCAGGCGATGATCAAGGCAGGCGAGGAGTTCGGCATCGGCCTGTTCGGCTCGCGCGCGCTCAATGCTCTCAGGCTCGAAAAGAATTACGGCTCATGGGCGCGTGAGTACAGGCCGATCTATGGGCCGCTGGAGGCAGGGCTCGACCGTTTCGTCGCCTATGGCAAGGAGGCGGACTTCATCGGCAAGCAGGCGGCACTGGCCGAACGCAAGCAGGGCGGCAAGCTGCGGCTGCGCGCCTTCATCGTCGAAGCGGACGACGCCGATGTCATCGGCGACGAGCCGATCTGGTACGATGGCGTCGTGCGCGGTTGGGTCACCTCGGGCGGCTACGCGCATCACGCGAAACAGTCGGTCGCCATGGGCTATGTGCCGAAGGAGATCGCTGACGAGAGCGACGGCTTCGAGATCGAGATACTCGGCAAGCGCCATGCGGCGCGAACACAAGCCTCGCCATTGTTCGACGCGAATTTCGAAAGAATGCGCGCCTGACCGGGCGCGCATTCTTTTGGCAGGGTTACGCGTTGCGGCGGTTGTCCAGCGCGAAGGCGCCGGCACCGGCAAACACCAGATAGAGGAAGATGAAGCAGAAGGAGATCGCCGCGTCGCCGCCATTGTTGACCGGGAAAAAGTCGCGCGGCGCATGCGCCATGAAATAGGCGATCGCCATCTCGCCAGCGAGAAGGAACGCCACCGGCCGGGTGAGCAACCCGAGAGCGAGCAGGATGCCGCCGGCGAATTCAAGGATGCCGGCAGCCAGAGGCAACCCGCTCAAGGCGCCGGCGTGCTCGCCGACGGGGAAATTGAACAGTTTCTGGGTGCCATGTTCGATGAATTGCAGCGCAGTCACGATGCGCAGCACGCCGAGCGCCTGTGGCCGGTACTGGGAAAAACCTTCGAAAAGCTTCATCCAAAACTCCATTTTGCCTCCCCGCCTGGCCATAAAATATCGCCCGACAATGGACCACTCACTTCCGATGCCCTGCCTTCAACAATCGGTGAGTGAAAACGGTTTCATCTCCCAAAAATGTTTCTCTTCATGGTTGCATAAATATCGCTATGGTTGTATTGATGCCGGTACGCCAACCATCCGAGTTCCCCTTGCCATGAAAACAATCGTCATCAGCCTGTTCGCAATCCTTGCAGGCACCAGCTTCGCCATGGCCGCCGAGGGCGGCTGTGATGCCTTCAAATGGCCGGTGGCGCGCGAGCAGGCACTGTTTGCGGCAGCGCCGGCCGCGCAGTCCGGCGCTGCCCTGACGGTCGGCCAGGCGATGGATTTCACGCTCGCAGCGGTCGACACGATCAGCTTTGAAGTGCCTCCGGACCGTGCCCCGGCAGCCGGCACGTTCGGCGCGACCGCAAGCATCGTCGTGCCGCCGGAAGGAGAGCTCCAGGTCAGCCTGTCGGATGAGGCCTGGATCGATATCGTGCAGGACGGCCACGCCGTGAAGTCGGCTGGGTTCAGCGGCGTGAAGACCTGCCCGGGCATTCGCAAGAGCGTGCGTTTCAAGCTGTCGGCCGGTCCGGCCACCGTCCAGCTCAGCGGCAGCAAGAAGGCCGACCTCAAAGTGGCGGTGCTGACGCCGGAGTGATCCGGTCGCCTACCGCATTGGCGCGATGAGCGCGAAATGCGCGCCTTGAGGATCCGTGCACTGTACGATCCAATCCCCGCCGGGCACCTCCATCGGCCCCATGATGACCTTGCCGCCATTGTCGGTCACGCGCTTGGCCGCGGCGTCGATGGCGGCGACGTTGAAGTAGAACTGCCAGACTGGCACCGGGATCTGCTCAGGCTTGTTCATCATGCCGCCGACAGGGTCGCCGCCAAAAGCGAAGACCTGGTAGATGCCCATGGCCGGGCCCATGTCGAAGTCACCGGCCTTGGTCCAGCCGAACTGGCCGGCATAGAAGTCGAAAGCCGCTTTCCAGTCCGTCGTGTAGAGCTCATGCCAGCCGATGTGGCCTGGCGTTCCCGCCGGCACCGGCGGCTGATCGGGTTGGTTCGGCTGCAGGAACATGAAGGTCGCGCCTTGCGGATCGGCGACGACAGCAAAGCGGCCGACGCCCGGAATGTCGTCCGGCGCGCGGTGGACAGAGCCACCCGCCTCCTTCAGCGACGCCGTCGCGCCATCCGCATCCTTGGTGTGGATATAGCCGAGCCAGGCCGGCGGCATGCCCATCTTGGCGGCATCCTCGGGCAGCGTCATCAAGCCGCCAACGCCGCGCTCGCCAACATTCATGACGATGTAGCGCGGCATGCCGGGCGAGGTATCGAAGGGTTGGCCCTTCCAGCCGACAACGGCTGTGTAGAAGGCCTCGGCGGCGTCGAGGTCGGTGGTCATCAATTCGTACCAGAAGAACGGCATCGGTGATTTCGGCATCGTCATGCTCCTTGGGTTTGTCCATCTGATTGTCTCGTGATCGATCTTAGGATGATCCGACGACAGGAATCCGACATGGGCCGGAAATCGACGGCGGCAAGGCACTGTGACTGCAATCTTGCGCGCCATGCGGTTTTCGCCTTTGCTTGTCCGTCAATGAGGGGATCACGATCCATGCGGCAGATGTCGCTCACGCCGGAGCTTGTGGCGCTCTGTCATCGGGAGGAAGCCGATCCAGGTCCGGACGGCAGCTGGACGCAATTGAACGACGATGATTTCCGCTCGCTTGCCCAGCGTCTGTCAGGCGAAGCCGACGAAGGGTCGCTGTGGGTGTTCGCCTATGGCTCGCTGATCTGGAAGCCGGCCTTCGATTCCGTCGAGCAGCAGCGCGCCTCGGCCCATGGCTGGCATCGGTCGTTCTGCCTCGACATGGTGCGCTGGCGCGGCAGCGTCGAGCAGCCGGGGCTGATGATGGCGTTGGAACGGGGCGGGCGCTGCGACGGCGTCATCTATCGCCTGCCGGACGGCGACAAGCCTGCCCAGATCGAAAGGCTGCTGCGGCGCGAGATAGATGATCACGAAAGCATCGCCTCGGTCCGCTGGGTGCCGGTGCGCACCGCGCAGGGGCCGCTCAAGGCGCTGGGCTTCTGGGTCGGGGTGACCGGCAGGGGCACCTCGCTTGGGCAGCCGCTCGAGACGGTGGCGCATGTGCTGGCCCGCGCCTGCGGCCATGTCGGCTCCGGAGCCGAATATCTCTACAACACAGTCAGCCATCTCGAGGCGTTCGGCATCCATGACCGCAATCTGTGGCGGCTGCAGGAACTGGTCGCGGACGAGATCAGGTCGATCCATGGCCCCGGCATTGAAAGCGCTGCGCCATTCGAGCCTTCCGCGCTCGTTATAACATGAGTGCAATTATCATGTTTTTATCGTGTCTTTTCAGCGACTTGGTCGAAAA
>NZ_RZOT01000562.1:0-3866 GCF_003999085.1 Mesorhizobium sp. M4A.F.Ca.ET.090.04.2.1 | reverse complement strand
GGCTCGGGCCGCTCGGTGTCGGGATTCGATCTCGGCCGGCTGGTGCGCGAGGCGGCCGATGCCGGGCTGATCGTCAAGGGCGGCGGCCATGGCATGGCGGCCGGCATCACGGTGGAGCGGGCCGGGCTCGGCGCTCTCAGGGCCTTCTTCGAGGAGCGCGCGGCGGCCGACGTGTTCCGGCTGCAGGACGAGGAAAGCCTGGCGATCGATGGCGCGCTCGCCGCCGAGGGCGCGACGCTCTCCCTGCTCGATGCGCTGGAACAGGCCGGCCCGTTCGGCGCCGGCCATGTGGCGCCGGTGTTCGCGCTGCCGCGCCACCGGCTGACCGATGCGCGACCGGTCGGCACCAACCACATCCGCGCCGAGCTGCAGTCGCAAAGCGGTGGCCGCATCCAGGCGATCGCCTTTCGCGCCGTCGATACGGCACTCGGCGAATTCCTGTTCAGGAACCGGGGCAAGACGGTGCATGTCGCCGGGTCGCTGTCCGGCAATTACTGGAACGGCAACCGGACGGTGCAGTTCCGCATCACCGACGCGGCGCTTGCTTGAAAACCTGGCTGTAGCTTGAGATCAGGCCAGAACGGTCTGCAGGCGGGTCAGTTCGTTTATCTGCGCCATCGTCGCCTGGTAGCCGAGGCGGATCGCCTCGTCGGCGCGATGGAATTCGGTCAGGCCAATATGGCTGAGCTTGGGCTGCAGCGACATATCGGGCGGATCGCCGGCGAGCCTGGCGCGCGAGATCCGGTCCTGGATGATGTTGAAGGCTTCGACCATGACGCCGGTGATGCCGAGCCGCGTCTGGTGCGACTGGTGCACACTGTCGGCCCTGCCGGGTCCCGGCGCGTCCTTTTCAATGACCAGTTCACCGGCGCTGTGCTTGATGACGGCGGCGCGGCCGAACAGGTCATAGTGGAGGTTGACCGCCACGACGAGCGGCTGCTCGTAGGCGCGGCAAACCGAAACCGGCACCGGGTTGACCAGCGCGCCGTCGACCAGAATGCGGCCGTTGCAATTCACCGGCTCGAACACGCCGGGCAGCGCGTAGGAGGCGCGCATAGCCGTGATCAGCGAGCCCTTGGACAGCCAGATCTCGTGGCCGGTGCGGATTTCCGAGGTGACGGCGACGAAGGGCTTCGACAAATCCTCGAAGCGGATGCCGGCCAGATGCTCGCGCAGCCTTGCGTCGAGCTTCATGCCGCCGAACAGGCCGCTGCCGCGCAGGTTGAGATCGAGGAGGCCGAAGATGCGACGCTTGGTCAGGCTGCGGGCGAATTCCTCCAACTCGTCCATCTTGCCGGCCAGGTAGCAGCCGCCAACCAGCGCGCCGATCGAGGTGCCGGCGATCATCGACACTTCGATGCCGGCCTCGTCAAGCGCGCGCAGCACGCCTATATGGGCCCAGCCGCGCGCGCAGCCACCGCCGAGTGCCAGCGAAATACCCGTCTTCTTGCCAGGCTTCTGATCGGATGCGCCGCCGGACGAGGAGGGGCCATTGGCCTCTCGAACGTCTGGTCTGCCACGTAATGACGCCCATTCGAGCATCATAATCTCCCCTTATCCCACATCCTTTCTACAGCAAGGATGTTTGAGAATAGTGAATATTAGTGGTTTGTGAATATTGAATGGTTCACACCGGCTTCCGATACGTCTGTTCCGTATCGAACAGCGGCCTGCTGCCATCGTCGGCAAGCGTTGCCTTACCGTCGATCAGCCCCACCGTCCGATAAAAGCAGGAACGTCGACCGGTGTGACAAGTTGCGTCGTGGCCCAACACTTTCACGCGAAGCCATATCGAATCCTGGTCACAATCCGTGAGCATCTCTACGACGGTCTGGACATTGCCCGAGGTCTCGCCCTTCTTCCACAGCGCGTTACGCGAGCGCGACCAATAGTGGGCGATGCCGGTCTCCAGCGTCAGCGCCAGGGCCTCAGCATTCATGTGCGCCACCATCAGCAGCTTGCCGTCCTCGGCGTCGGTGACGACCGCGGTGACGAGGCCGGCCGCATCGAAGCGCGGGCAGAAGGCGGTGCCTTCCTCCAGTGCTTTCTTGTCCGAGGGAGCTTTCGGGAATTCCAGTGCCGACATCACCGGTCCTTGTCTTGGATGGCCGGCGAGGGCCGCTCAGGCCCCGCCGCCGCGCACCATGGTGACGAAGCGGACCTGCTCCTCGGGCGTGTCCTTGAAGACGCCGGTGAAGGTCGAGGTCAGCGTGGTGGAGCCCTGCTTGCGGATGCCGCGCATGGCCATGCACATATGCTCGGCCTCGATCATGACGGCGACGCCGCGCGGATTGAGCACGTCCTGGATGACGCCGGCGATCTGCGCCGTCATCGCTTCCTGGGTCTGCAGGCGATGGGCGAAGATGTCGACGACGCGGGCGATCTTGGAGAGGCCGACGACCTTGCCGTCGGGCAGATAGCCGACATGCGCCTTGCCGATGATCGGCACCATGTGGTGTTCGCAATGCGAGTGGAAGGTAATGTCCTTGACCAGCACGAGGTCGTCATAGCCGGCGACTTCCTCAAAGGTGCGGCCAAGTTCGTCGGCCGGGCACATGTCGTAGCCGTTGAACATTTCGCGAAACGCCTTGGTGACGCGCTTCGGCGTGTCGATCAGGCCCTCGCGGTCCGGATTGTCACCGGTCCAGCGCAACAGCGTGCGCACGGCCGCCTCGACTTCGGCTTCGCTCGGCCGGTCGGTGACGGGCTTTTCCATATAGGCGGAAGGGGGCATGAATTTCTTGATGACGGCATCCATAAAGGCGTCTCCCGTAGTTCCTCTCTCAGGAGGAACGAGTTGAACGGACCACGACCTTTCGGGTGTTAGAAACTCGCCCGGTTTCCAGCCCGTAAGCGGCGTGAACAAATTTGGGCACTGACGGCGGCGCTTGGTTGCCTTGTCGATGCCCGACTGCCAGCATTATATATGGTCGTGCCGAGCGAATGAAAGACGCATCAGCGGCAAACCCTGTTCGTTGGGCGGCGACAGATTGGAAAAAAATGATCGACGACGTCTACAATGCGAAAATCCTGGGCTTCGCCGGAAACATCGGGCGCGTCGGTCGGCTTGACCACCCCGACGCGACGGCGCGCGCGCATTCCAAACTGTGCGGTTCGACCGTCACCGTCGACCTGAAGATGGACGGCGACGTCGTCACCGATTTCGCGCATGACGTGAAGGCCTGCGCGCTCGGCCAGGCCTCGTCCTCGATCATGGCCCAGAATGTCGTCGGCGCGCACGCGGATGAGTTGCGCGCTGTGCGCGAAACCATGCTGAAGATGTTGAAGGAAAACGGCGCGCCGCCTGAAGGCCGTTTCGCCGACCTCAAATTCCTTGAGCCGGTGCGCGACTACAAGGCGCGCCATGCCTCGACCATGCTGACCTTCGATGCTGTGGTCGACGCCATCGGCCAGATCGAGAGGAAACGCGCCGGGCAGGCGGCTTAAGGATCGGGCTAGGCAGTTCTTCCGGTCACGGCGAACTCGCTTCTGATCCAGTCGGCGAACGCCTTGGCGGGTTCCGGCAGATCCCGCAAGCTCCTGGCCACCAGCCAATAGGCGCCGGAAGCAACATCGATGTCGAACGGCTTTATCAAAGTGCCTGACGCGAGTTCCTCGCCGATCTGCAAAAGATCGCCGAGCGCCACGCCGTGGCCGAGCAACGCTGCCTGCTTGGAAAGTGAGATGTCTGCCAGCATCGGACCCCGCGCGGGTACCGCGTCGGCGGGCACGCCGGCGGCCTGGAACCAGCGCGCCCAACCCTGGCGGTTCTCCTCGTGCAGCAGCGTGTAGTGGCGAAGGTCGATCGGCTTTTCCAGGGGAGGGCCCGATGCCAGCAGCCCTGGCGACAGCACCGGTGAATCGAC
>NZ_RZOT01000561.1:0-3870 GCF_003999085.1 Mesorhizobium sp. M4A.F.Ca.ET.090.04.2.1 | reverse complement strand
CATCCAGATCGACCCGACGGCGCTCGCCGCGCGCGGCATCTCGATCGACCAGCTGCAGACGGCGGTGGCGTCGGCCAACAGCAACACGCCGCTCGGCGTGCTGCAGAACGACAAGCAGCAATTGACCATCACCGCCAATACTCAGCTTAACAACGCGGCGGGTTTCGCGAATCTCATCATCGCCACCAAAGACGGTCACCCGGTACGGCTGGGCGATGTGACCCGCGTCGTCGATTCGGTTCAGACCACGACGACAGCGAGCTGGTATGACGGCACCCGCGCGATCATCATGGCCGTGCAGCGCCAGCCGGACGCCAACACGGTCGACGTCGTCGACAAGGTCAAGGCGATGCTGCCGTCCTTCCAGGACCAGATGCCGGGCGCTGCCTCGATCAAGCTGCTCAACGACCGCTCGACCTCGATCCGCCAGGCCGTCGACGACGTGCAGTTCACGCTGCTTTTGACCATCGCGCTGGTGGTGATGGTGATCTTCGTCTTCCTGCGCCGCGTCACCGCGACGATCATCCCGGCCGTCGCCGTGCCGATCTCGCTGATCGCCACGCTCGGCGCGATGTTCCTGTTAGGCTTTTCCATCGACAACATCTCGCTGATGGGACTGACGCTCGCCGTCGGCCTGGTCGTCGACGACGCCATCGTCATGCTCGAAAACATCTTCCGGCACATGGAGGAGGACGGGTTTTCGGCCTTCGACGCGTCGCTGAAGGGCGCGCGCGAAATCGGCTTCACCATCATCTCGATCTCGATCTCGCTGGTGGCGGTGTTCATTCCCGTGCTGTTGATGGGCGGCGTCATCGGCCGGATCTTCAACGAGTTCGCGGTCGTGGTGACCGTCGCCATCCTGGCGTCGATGTTCGTCTCGCTGACGCTGACGCCGATGCTCTGCTCGCGCCTGCTTTCGGTCTCGAAGGCGGAGAGGGAAGCCCATGGAGGCGGCCACAGGCATGACTTCGTCACACGCTGCTACGACTGGCTGCTGAGCTTCTGCCTGCGCCACACCTTTTTGGTGTTCCTCGTCTTCATCGGCACCGCTGCGGCGTCGGTCTGGCTGATCGAGGTCTCGCCGAAGGGCTTCTTCCCACAGGAGGACATCGGCCAGATATCGGTGACGACGGTCGCACGCCAGGACATCTCGTTCGACGCCATGGCCAAGCTGCAGGGCCAGGTGGCCAGCGTTTTCTCCCACTCGCCCTATGTCGATCATGTGGCGTGGTCGGCGGGCAGCGGCAACAATGCGCTCAACCAGGGCCAGTTGTTCGTGCAGCTCAAGGACAAGGACAAGCGCCCGGACATCGAAAAGGTGCTCTCGGATCTGCGCAAGCAACTGGCAGGGGTGGCCGGCATCGAGACCTATATGCAGCCGGTGCAGAACCTGAGGCTGGGTTCGCGGTCGTCGGCCAGCGCCTACCAGCTCGTGGTTCAAGGCCTCGATACCGGCCAGACCGATATCTGGGCACAGAAGCTGAATGACGCGATGGCGGCGGACCACAATTTCTTCGCCGATGTCACCAGCGACCTGCAGAACAATGCCCTACAGGCGTCGTTGGTGGTGGACCGCGACAAGGCCGCCCAGCTCGGCATCGATACCGATACGCTGCGCTCGGCCCTCTATGGCGGCTTCGGCACCGATCAGGTCTCGACGATCTTCGGCTCGGCCGACAGCTATGCCGTGATCACCGAGCTCGACCCGAAGATCGAATGGTCGCCCGAGCGCATGCTCGCCATCCAGGTGCGGACGGCGAGCGGCAGCCTGGTGCCGCTTGGCGCCTTCGCCCATGTAGACCGCACGGCCGGCGCGCTCACCGTCAACCAGCTCGGCCAGCTTCCGGCGGTGACGATTTCCTACAATCTGCCGCCGGGCGTGGCGCTGGGCGACAGCGTGACCCGCATCGACCAGCTCAAGGAGCAGGTCGGCATGCCGACAACGATCGGCACCAGCTTTGCCGGCACCGCCAAGATCTTCCAGGATTCGCTCGCCAACCAGGGGCTGCTGATCGGCGGCGCTATCCTGACCATCTACATCGTGCTCGGCATGCTCTACGAGAGCTTCATCCATCCGCTCACCATCCTCACCGGCCTGCCGTCGGCGGTGCTCGGGGCGGTGGTGGCGCTGCGGTTTGCCGGCATGGATATTTCGGTGATCGCGGTGATCGGCATCCTGATGCTGATCGGCATCGTCAAGAAGAACGGCATCATGATGGTCGATGTGGCGCTGGAGCTCAGGCGCGAGGGCATGTCGGCGGTGGAGTCCATCCACAAGGCCTGCCTGATGCGTTTCCGGCCGATCATGATGACGACGCTTGCCGCGCTGATGGGCACGTTCCCGATCGCGCTCGGCACCGGCGCCAGCGCCGAACTGCGCCAGCCGCTCGGCGTCGCGGTGGTCGGCGGCCTGCTCGCCTCGCAGGCATTGACGCTCTTCGTCACGCCGGTGATCTACGTCTATTTCGAGAATTTCTCCGGCTGGCTGCTCGGCTTCTCCTTTAAGAAGAGCCGGTCGGCGCTGCATGCTGTCGAAAGTGCGGAGCAACCGTCGCTGTTCGATCCGGAAGAAGGCCGGGTCATCCAGCTCCAGAAAGCGGCGGCCGAATAGCTCGATCCGCCGCTTGCTGGCCCAAGCCGTCATGCTTGCGGCCACGTGTCGGCGGTTCTAGTCTGAGCTCATGTCCCACGATCATGACCATGACAACGAACTCGATCCGTTCGCGGCGCGCGTGCGCGCGCTGGAAACTATCCTCACCCAGAAAGGCCTGATCGATCCGGCCGCGATCGACGTCATCGTCGACACCTACGAGACCAAGATCGGCCCGCGCAACGGCGCCCGGGTGGTGGCCAAGGCCTGGACCGATCCGGCCTATGCCGACTGGCTGAGGCGCGATGCGACGGCGGCGATCGAATCGCTGGGCTATACCGGCCGGCAGGGCGAGCACATGCAGGCCGTCTTCAACAGCGAAGAGACGCACAATCTCGTCGTCTGCACGCTGTGCTCCTGCTATCCATGGACGGTGCTCGGCCTGCCGCCGGTCTGGTACAAGGCGCCGCCGTATCGCTCGCGGGCGGTGATCGATCCGCGCGGCGTGCTGGCCGAATTCGGCCTGACCCTGCCGGCGGACAAGAAGATCCGCGTCTGGGATTCGACGGCGGAGCTGCGCTATCTGGTGGTGCCGATGCGGCCGGAGGGCACCGAGGGCTGGAGCGAGGAGCAACTGGCCGAGCTGGTGAGCCGCGATGCGATGATCGGCACCGCGCTGGCCAAGGCGCCGCCATGACGGGGGAGCCGGCATGAACGGGCCGCAGGATCTCGGCGGGCAGATGGGCTTCGGGCCGGTCGCGCCCGAGAAGGACGAGCCCTATTTCCACGCCGCCTGGGAAAGGCGGGCACTCGGCGTGACGCTCACTGCGGGTGCGATGGGCGCCTGGAACATCGACGAGAGCCGGCACGCGCGGGAATCGCTGCATCCGGCCGACTACTATGCCTCCAGCTACTACCAGATCTGGATCAAGGCGCTGGAAGTGCTGTTGAAGCGCCATGGCTTCATCAGCGACCGCGATCTGGCCGAGGGCCGGGCGCTCGATCCGGCAGCTGCTCCCAAGAGAGTGCTGAAGGCGGAAAACGTGCCGGCTGCGCTGGCCAGGGGCGGCCCATGCAACCGGCCGGTCGCCACGCCGGCGCTGTTCAAGGCCGGCCAGCGGGTGCGGACGAAGAATTTCAATCCGAACGGCCACACGCGGCTGCCGCGCTATGCGCGCGGCAGGCAAGGCACCATCGAGGCGGTGCGCGAGGGTTTTGTCTTTCCCGACAGCAACGCGCACGGGCAAGGCGAGAACCCGCAATGGGTCTATACGGTCGTC
>NZ_RZOT01000560.1:0-3896 GCF_003999085.1 Mesorhizobium sp. M4A.F.Ca.ET.090.04.2.1 | reverse complement strand
CCCTGCAACCGCTCCTGGAAGAAGGCGGTCGCCATCTCCATGACATCCGTCAGGCTGGCGCGTTCCTTCTCGCGCCGTTCCTCCTGTTCGTCGCGAACCGGCATCGGCACGCCGGCCATGTCGGCGATCTTCTCGACCGCCTCGGGAAAGCTCATGCCGTCGAGCTCGGTCAGGAACTTGAAGTGGTCCCCCGACACCGAGCAGCCGAAGCAATGGTAGCGGCCCTTCTTGTCCTCGCAATGGAAGGACGGGCTCTTCTCGCCATGGAACGGGCAGCAGGCCCAATAGTCGCCGCGCGACGCATTGGTCTTCTTCCTGTCCCACGCGACGCGCTGGCCGATGACCGAGGAAATCGGCACACGGTCGCGGATCTCGTCGAGGAAGGCGGGCGGAAAGCGCATCGGAAACTCTTTTCCCGTCCATATAAGCACGCGTGCCGGTCCGCACGACCCCAAATACGGACGATGCCCGGTTTCCACAGGGCGAAGGAAGGCGGCCGTCGCCGGCCGCCTTCCTTCAAGTCCAGTGCTGGCCGGCTTATTGCACGGCGAAGGCGCCAAAGATGATGCCGAAAGAATGCTGACCAGCACATAGTCGTTGCCGACGCGGATCCACTCCTGCCCGGGGCCTGGACGGCGCAGGCCATAAACGGCCGTAATCGCGGACCGGCTGGTGCCGCTTCCAGCTGGAATACTTCTGGCCGTTGCGCCAATGGCTGCGCTTCACCACGACCTTCTTCTAGACGACGCGCTTCCTCACGTCGATGTGCTTGCCGGGCTGTTGCCAGTCGACCTGGTTGTAGTTCGACTGCGGCGCGATCGGCGCATTGAGCGGCGCGGCCTGGCCCGAGACGGACGTAGCGGCCAGAATCGAGGCGGCGACCGCGGAAAGAACGAGACGATTCATGGCGGTACTCCTTGGTTGTCGATGCGCAAGCGATAGGGTGCCGGCGATGAACCGAAACTGAACAGTAGAATTACAATTATATAATGATTTCCTATATTTATGATATCTAATTCAATAGCATCGTCAGATAGGCGTCTGATGCGCGCGCAAGCGCCGGACGGCATGACGCCATCGGCGCCGGTGGGCGATGCAACCAAATCGCCGTCCATCCATTTCCGACACGCCCCGTCGTGCGCCAGCCGTCGCCAGAGAGCCAAAATCTATTATCCGGCTAAAGTAAATCGGCGTATCCTCGGTTTCTGAAATGTCCATGATTCGCACCCTCTTTTGCCTCGTCGACGGTTCGGCTCGCGCGCCGCGCGCGCCCGTCGGATCGCGAGATCGCGTATGAGCGGTTCCGTCGTCCTTCTGCATCTTGCCGGCGCCGTGGCGCTGATGCTGTTTGCCACCCGCATGGTCAAGACGGGCGTCGAGCGTGCCTATGGCGATGCGCTGCGCCATCGGCTGCGCGCCACCATGCGCAATCCGCTG
Organism: Mesorhizobium sp. M4A.F.Ca.ET.090.04.2.1; assembly: GCF_003999085.1. Lineage (NCBI taxonomy): Bacteria > Pseudomonadati > Pseudomonadota > Alphaproteobacteria > Hyphomicrobiales > Phyllobacteriaceae > Mesorhizobium > Mesorhizobium sp. M4A.F.Ca.ET.090.04.2.1. The sequence continues at coordinate 2,459 of NZ_RZOT01000560.1, read as the reverse complement.
ATGGCGGTTCTCGCCGGTTGCGGCCTGTCGGTCGCACTGCAGAGCTCCACGGCCGTGACCTTGCTGGTCGGCTCCTTCGCCGGCGCCGGCATCGTCTCCGGCATGTCCGGCCAATTGGCGGTGCGCGGCGCCGAGATCGGCTCGGCGCTGGTGGTCAAGCTCCTCACCTTCGACCTCTCCCTGCTGGTGCCGGTGTGCCTGGTCGCCGGCACCGTCATGTTCATGGCCACCGAGCGGCGCGACTGGCGCCAGTTCGGCCGCATCCTGGTCGGTATCGGTCTCTTGCTTCTGTCGCTGGAGATGATCGGCCAGGCGTCGGAGCCGTTGCGCCAGAGCACGCTGATGCCGATGATCGTCAACTATTTCTCCGGCGATTTCGTCACCGCCTACCTGCTCGCCGCGCTGGTCACCTGGCTGTTCCATTCCTCGATCGCGGCGGTGCTGCTGCTGGTGACGCTGGCTGGCCGTGGCTTCATCCCTCCCGAGCTCGGCATCGTGCTGGTGCTCGGCGTCAATCTCGGCTCCTCGATCATCGCGCCACTGCTCACTCGCAACGCCGAGCCCGGCGTGCGCGTCGTGCCGATCGGCAATCTGCTGATGCGCGGCATGGGCTCGCTGCTCATGCTGATCCTGTTCATGACGCTGAAGCCGCCTGTCGGCTTCCTTGGCGCCAGCGTGCCTGACCAGATCGTCAACGCCCACATCCTGTTCAATGTGATCGTCCTGCTCGCCGGCCTGCCGCTCGCCAGCCTCGTCTACCGCGCCTCGGAGAAGATCGTGGCGCTCGGCGCCAAGCCGGAGCAGGCTTCGGCGCTCGACATCGTCGAACTGTCGGCGCTCAACGAAAGCGCGCTTGATACGCCGAGCCAGGCGCTGGCCAACGCCACCCGCGAGGTGGTGCGGGTCTGCGAGACCGTCGAGATCATGCTGAAGCGCATCATCGAGCTCTATGAGAGCGCCGACGGCGACAAGATCAAGGCGCTGGCCGCGCTCGACGATCGCGTCGACAAGAAGCACGCGGCGATAAAGCTCTATCTGGCCAAGGTTACCAAAAACCCGCTCAGCGAGGACGAAGCGCTGCGCTGCCAGGAATTGATCGGCGCCTGCGTCAAGCTGGAGCAGGTCGGCGACATCATCGTGCGCAACATGCTGGTGCATGTCAGGAAGAAGCTAGAACGCGGGCTGGAGTTCACGCCCGAAGGCTGGCGCGAGCTCAGCGCCTTCCATGCCTCGGTGCTCGCCAATGCGCGCCTTGCCTTCAACGTACTGGTCTCGCGCGACCCCGAGGCCGCCCGCCAGCTGGTGCTGGAAAAGGACCGGCTGCGCGACCGCGAGAAGGAAACCAGCGCCAGCCATTTCGTGCGGCTGCGCGACGGCACCGCCAAGAGCGTCGAGACCAGCTCCATCCATCTCGACACCATCCGCGACCTGAAGCAGATCAACTCGCTGCTCGCCTCCATGGCCTATCCGGTGCTGGAGGAGCGCGGTCTGCTCGGCGGTTCGAGGTTGAAGGCCAGCTAGGGGCTGTGCCATACCGGGTGCGGCGACATCACCTCGGTCCCACGAGAATTTGCCTTTGCTCATCCTCTCGTCGTTCGGCTAAGGATCGTGTGAGGTCTACTGGGAGGATGATCGGCGATGGACACCCATTCACGCAGCTTCGCCAAGGCGCTTTCCTGGCGCGCCACCGGCACCATCGACACGATGATCATTTCACTGGTGGTAACGGGCAGCGTCAAGCTGGCCGCCGCCATCGGCGCCACCGAGGTCGTCACCAAGTCATTGCTCTACTATCTCCATGAACGGGCATGGCTGAAAATCCCTTACGGCAGGAAGACGGCCTTCCTGGCCCCATCGGCAGCTGACCGACTGGATTGGCCCACTCAAGAAAAGCTAAAGCGGCATCGACATTTTCTGCATTGCCGGCGGCGCTTATCCGTGGTTTGAGGCCTGCTCATCCGGGATCGCTTGCCGCGCTATGCTGCCTCTCATTGCCCTGTTCATCGCCGCCTTTGCCTTCGGCACCACGGAGTTCGTCATTGCCGGCGTGCTGCCGCAGGTCGCCGATGGCCTTGGTGTCTCCATTCCCAGCGCCGGCTACCTCGTCTCCGGCTATGCCTGCGGCATCGCCATAGGCGGTCCGCTGCTGGCGCTCGCCACCAAAGGGATCTCGCGCAAGGCTCTGCTCATTGGCCTGGCAGTAGCTTTCACCATCGGCCAGGCGGCTTGCGCGCTGGCGCCAGATTTCACCTCGATGCTGCTTTTGCGCATTGCGGTGGCTGTGGCGCACGGCGCCTATTTCGGCGTCGCCATGGTGGTTGCCGTCGGCCTCGTGCCGGAAGACAAGCGCGGCATGGCGGTGGCGGTCATCCTGTCCGGCCTCACCGTTTCCAACGTCATCGGCGTGCCGGCCGGAACCGCGATCGGCAATCTCTGGGGCTGGCGCGCCACCTTCTGGG
>NZ_RZOT01000055.1:0-16754 GCF_003999085.1 Mesorhizobium sp. M4A.F.Ca.ET.090.04.2.1 | reverse complement strand
CTCCAGGGTCATCGGCTTGACGCCGGTGCGAGCGACGTTCTCCATGATGGCCGAGCCGGCGCGGGTCGAGCCGGTGAAGCTGACCTTGGCGATCTCGGGATGCCCGGTCAGCGCCGTTCCGGTCGTCGGACCGTCTCCCAGCACCACGTTTATCAGCCCTGCCGGCAGACCCGCCCTTATGGCGAGTTGCGCCATACAGACAACCGAAAAGGGTGTCATTTCCGACGGCTTCAGCACGACCGCATTGCCCGCGGCCAGCGCCGGACCAAGCTTCCATCCGGCCATCGAGATGGGAAAATTCCAGGGGGTGATCGCGCCGACCACGCCATAGGGCTCGCTCATGATCATGCCGAGACTGGCGTCGTCGGTCGGCACGAGCTCGCTGCCTTCCTTGTCCGCGAACTCGGCAAAGAAGCGGATCTGCTCGGCCGTCACCGCGATGTCGCCGGCGATGAGCTGACCGACGGGACGGGTGGAGCACAGCGCTTCGATCCTCGCCAGCGTTGCGGCTTCGGCCTCGATCAGGTCGGCCCAGGCCTGGAGCGCCCTGGTACGCTCGCGCGGCCGGACGCCGCCCCAGTTGCTGGCCTTCAGCGCCGCCTTGGCGCTCTCCACCGCACGGTCGATCATGTCGGCGCCGGCCACGGGGCAGGCGGCATATTCCTTGCCGTCCGACGGCCGGCGCATCTCGATCGCGCCCTCGGCCGCGATCATTTCCCCGCCGACAAAATGGCCGACGGGAAGGGGAACCGTGTTCGGATCGAAGCTCAGGCTCATGGGCAACCACCTAGCGTTGGCCGCAGCCTAGCGCGGGCGGGCAAGCAGCATGCATCGTTCGGCGAACCGCTGCGGACGATTGTTGCGTGCCGGCCGCACGCGACGGCAAAATCTGTCGCTGCCCTTGAAACTGCGCCGACCGTTCAGCCGACCGTCACGTAGATCTTGCGCACCGTTTCGATCGTCTTCCAGACCCCGGTGAAGCCCGGCTTCATCACGAAGCTGTCGCCAGCCCGGTAGGTCACCGCCGGGCCGGCATCGGGGGTGATTTCGACGACGCCGGAGAGGATGTGGCAGAACTCGAATGTCTCGCCCTTGATCGAGCGCGTCTCGCCCGGTGTCGCCTCCCAGACGCCGGTATGGACCAAGTCGTCCTTCGCGGCATCCTGCGCCCAGGTCTTGAAGGCAGGGTCGCCGGCAATCAGCCGCTCCGGCAATGCCTTGGATTCGCGTGGCGAAAAGTTCGGATTGGTGTCGACGGATTTGAGCAGGGACAAAGCATGGCCTTTCGGTTTTGGACTTCAATAGCCGCGCGACCGCTCGACGAGCCCGATGGGATCGAGACCGGCGCGGTGGCGTCTGATGTTTTCGATGACGGCGCGGGCGGCGGTCGCCGGCTGGGTGACGCTGGCGATGTGCGGGGTCAGGATGATCTTCGGATGCGCCCAGAACGGATGGCCGGAGGGCAGTGGTTCGGGATCGGTGACGTCGATCATCGCCGCCGACAGATGGCCGCTGTCGAGCGCCGCGACAAGCGCTTCGTGGTCGAGCTGCGGCCCGCGGCCGGTGTGGACGAGCGCCGCGCCCTCGGGCAGTTTCGCGAACAAGTCGGCATTGAGGAAGCCACGTGTCTCCTCGGTCAGCGGCAGCAGGCCGACCAGAATGTCGCTGGCCGCAAGCATCTCCTGCAGCCCGGGCCGGCCATGATGGCAGGTCACGCCCTCGATCCGCTGCGGCGAGCGGCTCCAGCCAGCGAGCGGGAAGCCGAAAGGTTTTAGGCGATCAAGGACGGCCTGGCCGAGCTGCCCGAGGCCGAGCACGCCGATCCGGCGCAAGGCGGCCTGAAGCTGCGGTATGTCGCGCCATTCGCCAGCGCGTTGCTGTGCCAGATATCCAGGGAGGTTGCGGTGGAGCGCAAGCACGGCAAGCGTCACATATTCCTGCATCATGCGCACGATGCCTTCCTCGATCGTACGCACGATCTTCACCTGTTCCGGCACGGTATCGAGGCGGAACTGGTCGACGCCGGCGCCGATGGAAAACAGGATCTCCAGGTTCCTGTAGCGCGCGAGGTCTTCCGGCGCAGTCCAGGTGATGAGATAGCGTACGGCGTCGGGATCGACTGTTGCTGCATTCGTCGTGAAGGGGATGTCCGGCAGTTCCTCGGCGAAGGCCTCTGCGAAGACCGCGCCGCGGCGCGCATCGGAATTGAACAGGAAGGTCATCCCCGTTCCCCTTCAAGCCGCGCAGTGGGCGCCCAGCGCCTCGATCAATCGCTGGCAGGCGGCGAGCTCGCTGGCGAGGATGTATTCGTCGGGCTTGTGGGCGCGACCTATGTCGCCCGGGCCGCAGATGATCGCATCGAAGCCGGCGGCCTGGTAGAGTCCGGCCTCCGTGCCGTAGCTGACGGCGGCGAGCGGCGCTTCGCCGGTCAGCTCGGCCAACAGTGCCGCCAGGCTCGAGTCCTGCGGCAGCGACAGCGCCGGATAGGCGCTCATCGGCGTCCACTCGATCCGAAAGCCGTCGACCGCAAGGGCTTCGGCTCGCGCCCTGACCGGCGCGAGCAGGCTGGCCGGGTCGACGCCGGGTATGGCGCGGGCCTCCAGGTCCAGCGTGCAGGTGTCTGGAATGATGTTGACCGCCTGCCCCCCCGTCACCACGCCCGCCTGCAGCGAGGAATAGGGCGGCTCGAAGGCGGGGTCGAACGGACCGCACGTCAGCCGCTCGGCTTCGCTGACGGCCGCGCCCAGCGCAGCGGCCATGGCATGGATGGCGTTGAGCCCCAGATCAGGCCGCGATGAATGGCCGGACCGCCCGTTGACCGTCACCCGAGCCGCCGCCTTGCCCTTGTGGCCGCGCACGGCGCGCATGCCGCTCGGCTCGCCGACGATGACGCCGAGCGGTTTCGCGCAAAGTGCGGGAAGGCGCGCGATCAAATGCGGCACGCCGCGGCATCCGACCTCCTCGTCATAGGAGAAGGCGAGATGAATCGGTCTGGCCAGGCGCAGTTTCGTCAGTGCAGGCACAGCCGCGAGCACCGCTGCCAGAAACCCCTTCATGTCCGTGGTGCCGCGTCCATAGAACCGTTCGCCTTCCCGGCGCAGCGTGAAAGGAGCCGAGCTCCAATGTGGCTCGCCGGCGGGGACGACGTCCATGTGGCCGGACAGGATGAAGCCCGGCACATCGGCGGGGCCGATCGTTGCGAACAGGTTGAAACGATCGCCCTCAGGCCCTGGGAGCAGGCTGACTTGCGTTCCGTGCTGCGCAAGATGGGCCTCGATCCAGCCGGCGATGTCGCCATTCGGCTCGCCGGCGACCGATGGAAAGGCGACGAGACGGTCGAGGATGTCGAAGACGTCCATTCCAGCCCTTAAGACATTTCGGGTCGCCGGATCGGTGTCGGCGACCGTATGCTGCTAGATTTTGGGAGAGGATGTGCGCGTTCTTTCGCGATTGCGTGCCGAAAGCGGAAGTGTTTCAGTTGAATCTAGCGTTGGCGCGCGGCTTTCGAGCAAATCCTACCGGTCTGCTTGTTTAGCGTTGGCGGAGAGAGGGTGACCATCGACGCGTCATCTCTAGTGCGGCAATCTTTCAGGGGCATGGCATTGAAGCCGTCCGGAAGCTTGAAAATCGATACCTTCTCGATGCGCATCGGCGACATCGAGGGCATCGATCTCGATCGGTTGCACGGGCACTCCCTGTCCGTCGGATGGCCGCACCGGGCCGAAGACTGGCAGTTCCTGCGCGAATCGGGGCGCGGCTTCGTGGCGCTCGATGAGATCGGCCGCGTTCTCGGTTCGGCCATGTGGTTCGCGCACGGCACCGATTTCGCCACCGTGGGCATGGTCATCACCTCGCCGCGACTGCAGACGCTCGGCGCAGGACAATGGCTGATGAAGCGGGTCTTCGAAAAGGTCGCCGGGCGCGATCTGCGCCTCAATGCAACACGAGCGGCAAGACGGCTCTATCTTTCGCTCGATTTCCAGCCGGAGAAGACCGTCGACCAATGCCAGGGCATCGCCAGAGCGGAGACGATGGGTAGACTGGCGGAGACAAGGGGCGATATCCGGACTTTGGGCGACGGCGACATTGCCGCGGCGATCACGCTCGATGCGGCGGGATTTGGCGTCAGGCGCGCGGCGCTGATCGCAAAGCTCTTCGCGCACTCGGCCGGCTATGGTCTTTTCAAGGGCGGCAGGCTGAAAGCCTTCGCGCTCTGTCGCCCGTTCGGGCGGGGCCATGTCGTGGGACCGGTCGTGGCGGAAAGCGACGTCGACGCCGTGGCCGTCGTCCGGCCGCACGTGGTCGACCATTCAGGATCTTTCCTCAGGATCGATACGCATATGGACAATGGCGACTTCGCTGCCTTCCTGTCGCACAGCGGCATGCCGGTCTTCGACACGGTGCTGACCATGTCGCTGGGCAAACGGCTCGCCGATTTTGCCGTCGCAGGCGCGGCTATGCCGAAGACCTATGCTCTGGCGAGCCAAACTCTCGGATAGTTCGGTGTTTTCGTCGGCAAAAAGGCGCCGGCCAACATTCAACCATTGCAAGGTGCGATCTGAACGTTCCGAGCAACTGGTACAGCGACACTCCAGTTGGCGATGCGATTCTTCCCATCGTTTTCAACACATCCTCGCTCAGTAAGAGTCTCCCGGGGCTTTCATCCTGACATAAATGCGCCAACCGCCATGTTAGAGTCCCACGATCGAGGACAGCTGCTACGTGCTGTTCTGAAATGAGAGGAGCGTTTCCCACGTCCAGGATCAGCCGTCGCACCGTGCTCTTCCAGTCGGGCACCACCGTTGTCGCCTTGACCGCATCAGCCACGGCACTCGCCACCGAGGCACCGCGTCGAGAAGGAGAACCGTCGAACGAACTGCGAGCGTTGATCAACGCGCATAAGACGGCATACGCAGCGTTCAACAAAGCCGTCCATGAAACGGGTGGCAACAGCCGCGACTACGATGAGGCCAGCCGAGAAGAGGAGAGGGCGCTGATCTCCATCTGCGCCTTTCCCGTGGCCACGCAAGGCGATCGCTTTGCCAAGGCACGATATCTTCTCGAGATCGAGGCGCGCGGCGAACTAGATTTGCCAGAGCACATGCAAGCTCTGCTCCACTCCACGATGTGGACGGTATGAGATCGCGGCATTATGGCGAGTGGTTCTCCATCTGATCGGCGGCATGGATGCGCAATGCTCTCTGACCTCTTGGGCAGCTTCGCGCCGCATGCCGGGACACTCAAGCAGCCGTGTTTCGTCTACCAAATGCGAACCTCTTTGGCTCCTAGTCCCAGGCGATTTGCACCTAGATGCGGTCGTTCAAGGCACGACGAGCGGACAGTCTCGTTGGTCTAGTTGGTCTTCAATTGACCAACACGGTTCTCGGCAATCCATCGGGCGGCGAGCACAAGGGCTCCCATGCTGAAGTCCTTGCCGTGCTTTGCCACCATTTCTTCCGACAAATTGGCGAGCCGTTCAAAGAATTCATCCTTGCTCCTGTCTTCGGGGGTGAGTTCGGTTTGCATTCTCTTCTCCTGTTGTTAGCGGCCTGCATTGGCCTATTTGAACATCTGCGCGGGAAAGGTGACGATCGCGACGGTACCATCGACGGCACCCACCGCCAGGTGGCGTCCGTCACCGGACCAGCCGAGCGCGGTTACTGCGCTGCCCATTGGCCTGACGAGGAGTTCGTCCCGCGCGCCGATCTGGGCGATGGTGATCCGGCCGTTGGCATAGCCGGCCGCAACCAGTCTCTTCTGCGGATGCGCGGCCACTGTCTCGACCGGCACCAGCCCGGCGCGACCTGTCTCCAGCGCGCCAGAGGTCTCTCCTTCAAGCGGCGGCGCAGTCATCGACCAACCGGCGATCCGGAAGGCGCCCGATGCAAACAGAGCGTTCTCTGGCAGGCTCCAGCACACTGTACGGACCGGCGTTGGAAATCCCGAGACGATCTCAGCCCGGCCATCAGTCATGCTGACCAGGGCAAAGCCTCCGGTTTCGAGCCCGCAGGCCAGCCAGGTGCCGTCGCCACTCCAGCGGATCGATACCGGGCGCGCCGAAAAGGCGAAATCACGTATCGCGGTGGCCTCGCTTTCGACCATCCAGATCGATAGCCGGTTGTCCAAGCTGCAGGCAAGGCGCCTTCCGCCTGGCGAAAAGGCCAGCGCATCGGTCGACGGGGTCGCACCGTGGTGCAGCCTTGTTGCGGCGCTTCCGCCGCGCGACAGGAAGATGTCCTGCCCATTGCTGACAGCTGTCATGGCCGTCCGAGGGCTGTAATCGAAGGCGACGGCCGGTCCGTCAATCTTGGCCAGCGTCTCCATCACAGTGCCGTCCGCTGCCAGATGCACCACTTTGCCGGCCGCCGTTCCGACCAGGAAGCCGGACCCAAGGTAGCTTGCGAGCGGGACATCGCCTTCTCCCATCGCGGCGGTAGTTATCAATGGTGCCGGTGCTCTTTCCCTGGGGCGGATCGTCGTTTGGCCAAGGTCGCCGCTCACCCTGATCCGCGATTCCGGCGGCTCCTGGTCCGCGACCGCAGCTATGGCAACCGTCCCATCAAGGCCGGTGAAGGCGACAGCCGAGGCATCGGCGCTGAAGCGCAGGTCGGCGACCGCCGACGGGCGGCGCCAGCTTCTGGCCAGCAGGTCGAACAAGGTCAGGTTCTGTATCGCGTGCTGGTTCATGGTCCTTCCCTTCGTCAGTTTCCGGTCTCCGCCAGGCAGCGGTCGACGTCGTCGATGTCGCCTTCGGCGGCGGCGATGCGCTCCTCGCACGTCGTGCATGCGTGTCTGAGTGCCGCGGCGCTCTCCTCGGCTTCATGCAAGTCTCGCACCAGTTGCACGTTTGGACCGCTTCGGCCGATCTCGAGCTCCAGGCGCAGCACGTCCATCTCGATACCGGAGAGTTTCTGGTTGAGCCGCTGCGCCTCCGAGGTCAGCGCCGAGACCGTGGCGACAAGATCGAGGCGGCGGGCGAGCAACGTGTCGCGTCTTTCGGTTTGGCCCATCGGATGCTCCTTCATTTTTCGTTTCCGCGCATCGGTCCTGGCGGTTGCTCGAACGCCGCCAGCAATCCGGGCAGTGTGCCGGCCTGCGACCGGAACTGCTTTTCGGCGGTCTCGATGTGGCTCTTCAGCTGATCCCAGATGTCGACGCGCATCACCGATGTTGTGTCGCCGGTGAGGCGCTCTATCTCCTCGACACGGAACTGGCGCGAGAGCGAAACGCCGGAAAACACGAAGTCGCGCAGCAGGATCGCGTGGTTCTCGATGAACAGATGGATCATCGGATGGGTTACCGCGGTGACGCCGCCGGCAGCAAGCTCGGCCCGGATGAAATCCTGAAAGTGGCTCTGGAGGCGAAATTGGCTCTCGCCCAGGAAGCGCATGACGAAGACCAGATCGCGAGGCATCAGCCTGACAAGATCGCCGGCGATGTCGTCTGGCTGTCGGGATATTGGCGATGGCAGGCCTTGGCTGTCCTTTTCATCAGGCATGGGCTCTCTCCAATGCTGAGCCGCATGGGCCGCCTCTTCAAAATAATAGAGACAGGATAGAATTGAATAGATGAAATCTGTTTTATGAATGCTGCGAGAGCTAAGTAAGCATTTCGCAAATGCGAATTGAGTATAAATATTACAGGCGTAATTTACATCTGTAAAATAACGTTACAGTTGGCTGCCGCGTTTCGCGGCGAAGTGAACGGCGATTGTTTCGAACGGCCGGCGTTGGGCTTTTTTCAAAACTGGCACGGCGCTTGCTTTGTCACTTGCATAAGAAGCCCATCGCACTTTGCGGTGCCAAAAGAACGAAGGAACGGAGGAAGCAGGTCAGGTCCGCTTCGGTACGCCCATCGCAGCAGCGGTTGGCACCGGGCGCTGCCGACACCTCGGAAACCTTTGCCGCGATCCACTCGAACAGCCCGACGATCAGTCGCGCCTGAATGCGCAACCCTTTGTCGTGCCGTTCGCACTCTCACTGGCGGCGTTGATTGCCGTCTCACGCCCGGATCAAGGGATCCGCGGCTCAAACCTGGTGGAGGCTTATGACGATGTCGTCTCTGACGCTCAACAAGATCACCTCGCAACGCGGCATTTCCGTAGGCGAGGCGACGAAGAAGATTTCCGACCTCGGTTGGAACCCGACCTATGTCCAGGAAGCGATGACGTTTCCGACCGACTACAAGATCGCCAAGGCGCCGCGCGATCCGATGAAGCAGGTGCTGCGCTCTTATTTCCCGATGCAGGAGGAGAAGGACAACCGCGTCTACGGCGCGCTCGACGCTGCCCTTCGCGGTGACATGTTCCGCAATGTCGAGCCGCGCTGGGTGGAATGGATGAAGCTCTTCCTCGCCATCATTCCCTTCCCGGAAATTTCCGCCGCCCGCTCGATGGCGATGGTGGCGCGGCTGGCGCCGGGCGAGGACCTCAGAACCGGCTTCACCATGCAGATGGTCGATGAGTTCCGTCACTCCACCATCCAGATGAATCTGAAGAAGTGGTACATGGAGAATTACATCGACCCGGCAGGCTTCGACATCACCGAAGAAGCCTTCGGCAAGTGCTACGCAACCACCATCGGCCGCCAGTTCGGCGAGGGCTTCATCACTGGCGACACGATGACGGCCGCCTGCATGTACCTGACCGTCGTGGCCGAGACGGCGTTTACCAACACCCTCTTCGTCGCCATGCCTTCCGAGGCCGCACGCAACGGCGACTATGCGCTGCCGACCGTTTTCCTGTCGGTGCAGTCCGACGAGAGCCGGCACATCGGCAACGGCCACTCGCTGCTGATGGCCGCCCTGAAGGAGCCGGAGAACCATCTGCTGCTCGAGCGCGACCTGCGCTACGCCTTCTGGCAGAACCACGCCATCGTCGACGCCGCCATCGGCACCTTCATCGAATATGGCACAACCAACCGCGACAAGAACAAGGAGTCTTACGCGGAGATGTGGCATCGCTGGATCTATGAGGACTACTACCGCACCTACATGCTGCCGCTCGAGAAGTACGGTATCAAGGTCCACCACGACGACGTCCAGGCCGCCTGGGAGCGCATCACCAAGAAGAATTACGTCCACAAGGTCGGTCAGTTCTTCGCGGTCGGCTGGCCGGTCAACTTCTGGCGCATCGAGGCCCAGACCGACAAGGACTTCGAGTGGTTCGAGCACAAATATCCGGGCTGGTATGCGGAGTTCGGCGACTTCTGGAAGTGGTACGCCAAGCTCAGCCGCAAGGGCGAAAAGGTGCTGCTGTTCAACAGCGACGTCGGCTACGTCTATCCGCACCGCTGCTGGTCGTGCCTGGTGCCTTGCCTCATCCGCGAGGACATCGTGGTCGACGAGATCGACGGGCAGCTGCACACCTTCGCCCACGAGCTCGACCGCTGGACTGCCGTCGAGGCCTTCGCCGACGAGTACCAGGGCCGTCCAACGCCCGCGATGGGCCGCTTCAGCGGCAAGCGCGAGTGGGAGACGCTCTATGACGGCTGGGATCTCGCCGACGCCATCAAGGACCTCAACTTCGTCCGCTCCGACGGCAAGACGCTGATCCCGCAGCCGCATCTGCGCTTCGAGGCCGACCAGCAGTGGACGCTCGACGACGTGCGCGGAAACGTCCTCGGCTCGCCGCTCAAGGCGCTTCGCGGCATGTCTGCGGCCGATCGGGAGAAGCACCTCGCCGAGTATCGGGCCGGCTTCACCATCACGCCGTTCAATTGACGGTCAGGCGGGCCGGTTGCCGACGGCCCGCCCACCGCTTGGTGGTCAACATGACACGCGCCCGCTTCGCCCTGCCCATCGCCATCGCGGCCTGGGCTGCAATCGCCGCAACCGTCTTCACTGTCACCGGGACGCGTCCGCCCGCCGACGACTGGAGGAAGGTGACGGCAGGCTACAAGGGCTCGCTCGGCCAGAAACCAAGAGCACCAGTGAAGATATTCGCTATCGGGAGTCCAATCAAATGACTGACGCTCACACAGTGCGCCTGGAGCCGGTCGGCGTCGAATTCGAGGTCGAAAACGGCGAAACGGTCCTGAACGCGGCATTCCGCCAGGGCATCGCGCTGCCGCATGGCTGCAAGGAAGGGCAATGCTCGGCCTGCAAATGCGTACTGCTCGAAGGCGAAGTCGACATGCTGAAATACTCGACCTTTGCCCTCAACGACATGGAGAAGGATAGCGGACACATCCTGTTGTGTCGGTCGATTGCCTATTCCGACATGCAGGTCGAGCTCCTCAACTACGACGAGGAGGTTCTGGCGAAATCAATCGCGGTGAAGACGTTCAAGGGCCGGATCTCGAAGTTCGAGCATCTGACCCACGACATCCGCGGCATCGAGATCGAACTCGGCTCGCCGATAAAATTCTGGGCTGGGCAATATGTCGACATCACGGTCACCACGCAAAAAGGGGAGACGATTACGCGCTCGTTCTCCATGGCAAATACGCCGGACCAAACCCAAAAACTCTCCTTCATCATCAAGAAATACCCCGAAGGAAAGTTTTCCGGGGAACTCGATTCCGGAGGCATCCGTGTCGGAGCCGAGGTCACCGTCGTCGGACCCTATGGAACCTGCTTCCGGCGGGAAGAACGGCAAGGTCCCCTGATCCTTGTCGGCGCCGGCTCCGGCATGTCGCCGGTCTGGTCGATCCTCAACGATCACCTGAAGAGCGGCGAGAAGCGGGACGTCTACTTCTTCTACGGCGCGCGCACGCCAAGCGACCTGTTCTATCTCGACAGGATCACCGAGCTCGCCGGAAGCCACCCGGAGCTGAATTTCATCCCGGTGCTCTCGCACGTCAACGGCGAGGCGTGGGACGGCGAGCGCGGCTTCGTGCACCAGAGCGTCGATGCCAAGCTCAAACAGCTGGCGGTCGACGGGCAGGGCGACGTCTACGCCTGCGGTCCGCCGCCCATGATCGATGCGCTGCAGCCGGTCCTGTTCATGAACGGGTTCGAGACCGAACGCATCTTCTTCGACCGGTTCACCACGTCGTCCAGCGCCACCCCGGCCCATTGAGGTGGGCCGGAGCCAGCGACACCAAAGCAACTGCAACAAGGGAGTGAAGACAATGGTAGCAACGTCGAGTTCAGTCGGATCGGGAGCCGCGGGAGCCGCGATCTTCGCCGATTCGGACAGCCGGAAATATCGGTACTTCGAGCCGAAGGGCCAGCGCGCCACCCATTACGAGGATGTCACGGTCGACGTGCAGCCCGACCCCGAGCGCTACCTGATCCAGGACTGGATCATCTCCTTCTCGAACGGCAAGGGCGCCTACGTCAAGGACAACACGGCTGCCAGGAGCTCGAACTGGCATGCCTTCCGGGCTCCCGATCAGGAGTGGGAGCGTACGCACTACCAGCGCCAGTCGAAGATCGAGACGATGGTGCAGAGCGTCATCACCAACGCCCGCCGCGCCGGCGCGCCGAAGACCTTCGACAAGGTCTGGTCGAAGCTGCTGCAGGCGCATCTCGGAGCCTGGAAGCATGCCGAGTTCGGCCTGGGCACATCGCTCATGCAGGCGCAGCGCTACGGCTACACGCAGATGATCAACAATGCGACGCTCACCAATTCCTCCTACAAGCTCCGGCTGGCCCAGGACATCACGCTCTATCTCGCCGAGATCGGCATGGACATCGCCGGATGGGACGACGAGCTCGGCAAGAAGCACTGGCTCGAGGACGGCGTGTGGCAGGGCACCCGCGAAGCGGTCGAGACCATCATGGGCATGGCCGACTATCTGGAGCAGTACTTCGCCATCAACATCGTCTTCGAGCCGCTGGTTGGCGAACTGTTCCGCTCCGGCTTCCTGATGCAGGCGGCGGCGGCCAACCACGACTTCATCACGCCGCCGGTGATCTCGGCGGCCGAAGCCGACTACGAGCGCAACCTCGCCAACACCATCGACCTGATCTACCTGCTCGCCAACGACGAGACGCACGGCGCGGCCAACAGGAAGCTGTTCCAGGGCTGGGTCAAGAAGCACGGCGCGCTCGCCGACAAGGCAGCCGCCGGCCTGCAGCCGATCTGGTCGATGCCGCATTCCAAGCCGGTTTCGTTCACCGACGTTCGCGCCCAGTCCGAGGAACGGATTGGCCGGATCCTCGGCGAACTCGGCCTCAAGCGCTGAATAGGGGAGAACACATCATGTCAGTAGCAGCACGCGACGCTTCGCAGTCTAACATCTTCAAATCGATGAAGGACATTACCTTCGAGCAGACGATCTCGCACCAGTGCGGCGTCACCATGAACGACTCGGTCGAGGCGCGCGCCATCGCCGAATTCATGGGCAAAAAGCCGGGAGTCATCGTTACCTACCAGCCAGCCATGATCCGCATCGACGGCAACGGCAAGCTGATCTTCAAGATGGACGAGATCAGCGAATATCTGGGTCGCGAGATGACCGCCGAAATCTTCGAGGTCAACACCTCCACCCACTACGGCCGCATGGTGCGCATCGACGACAACACGGTGATCCTGTTCGGGAACATGGACGAGGTCTTCGAATACATCTGAGCAACGATCCGGCGCGCCGCCCGGACGCGGCGCGCCGAAACCTTCAACACAACGCCCCACCAACACGACGACTGCGGAGGCAAGAATGTACAGGACACCTGAAGGCAAGGACATCTTCGTGGTCGATGGCCACACTCATTTTTGGGACGGCAGCCCGGAGAACCAGAGGAACATCCACGGCAAGCAGTTCATCGACTGCTTTTATGCCTATCACACAAACCTGAGCCCGAGGGAGCAACTTTGGCCGAAGGGCAAATTTGAGAAATACAGCGCCGACGATCTTTATCGCGACCTGTTCATCGACGGTCCGGATGACGTTGCGATCGTCCAGTCCACCTACCTGAAGGACTTCTACAAGAACGGTTTCAACACGATCGAGCGCAACGCCGAGGTCGCCAAGCGCTACCCGGACCGCTTCATCGTCAACGGCTCCTTCGATCCGCGCGATGGCGAGAAGGCGCTGGAATACATCCACTTCATGAAGGAGACCTACGACGTCAAGGGTGTGAAGATGTACACGGCCGAGTGGAACGGCGCCTCCAAGGGCTGGAAGCTCACCGATCCCGATGCCTACAAGTGCTTCGAGCTCTGCGAAAAGCTCGGCATCAAAAACATTCATGTCCACAAGGGCCCGACGATCATCCCGCTCAGCAAGGACGCGTTCGACGTTCACGACGTCGACCACGCGGCGACGGATTTCCAGGGCCTCAACTGGATCATCGAGCATTGCGGCCTGCCGCGCCTCGACGATTTCTGCTGGATCGCGACGCAGGAAACCAATGTCTATGGCGGCCTGGCGGTAGCGCTTCCCTTCATCCACTTGCGCCCGCGCTATTTCGGCGAGGTCATCGCCGAACTGCTGTTCTGGCTCGGGCCGGAGAAGCTCCTGTTCGGTTCCGACTACGCGATCTGGACGCCGCGCTGGCTGATCGAGAAACTCTGGGCCTACCAGATCCCGCAGGACATCGCTGCAGAACGCGGTGTACAACTGACCGACGAGATCAAGGAGAAGATCCTCGGCCTCAATGCCGCGCGCCTCTACAACATCGACATTGATGCGAAGAAGAAGGCGCTCGCAAGCTCGCCCTTCAGCATCGCGGCGGAGTAGGGGCCATGGCAACCGCCAGCGTTTCCGGCAGCCGCGAGGAGGAAGTCTGGCGGCGCCTTGGCGAGGTCAACGACCCGGAACTCGACGAAGCCATCACCGAGATGGGCTTCGTCGAGCGGGCCGAGATAACCAGTGACGGCACTGTGGAGGTCGACTTCCGCCTGCCGACCTACTGGTGCTCGCCAAATTTCGCCTTCCTCATGCTCGACGGTGTCCGCAAGGCGCTCGACCGGCTCTCCTGGTCGCCTGCCTATCGCGTGAAACTACACGACCACATGTTCGCCGAAGAGGTCAACCGCGGCATCGAGGCGGGCAGGACTTTCGGCGACATCTTCGCCGAGCTTGCCGGGGACCAGGATATCGACGCCCTGCGCGAAACCTTCAGCATGAAGGCCTTCAAGCGGCGCCAGGAGGCGGTCTTGCGCGGTCTGCGGGAGCACGGCCTGACGGATCGCGAAATCCTCGGCATGGATCTGGCGGCATATGATGCCGCCAGCTTCGAGCCGGGCGAGGCGGCCGCGCAGAAGCCACGGTACCGGGCGGCTCTGCTCCAGCGGTTTGCTGACCGCTGTCCAGGCGATCCGGTCTTCGTGACGTGGGAGGGGCGACAAATCCCGCCCGTCGCGCTCAGCGCCCACCTCGCCGAGCTGCGCGGCGTGCGCGTCAACATGGAGTTCAACGGCGCGCTTTGCCGTGGACTGAAGCAGACAAGATACAAAGAACTGAGTGTGGTCGACGGCGAGCCGACGCTGGTCGACTTCATCATGGACCGCGTGCCGGCGCGAAGCGCGCCGGCCGTCTAGGCAACGTCGAAAGCAACGGCCTCCCTCGCACGAGGCCCCCAACCAACAAGCCGCCCGTAAGGCGGAAGGAGGAGTCATGCCTAAAATAATGCTTCACAATTCGCAGGCCCGCCGGGCCCTTGCCCGCGGCGTCTATAGGCTGGCGGCGGCCGTCGAACCTACGCTTGGCCCCAAAGGCATGAACGCCATGATCGACCGGCCGATCGGTACGCCGATGGTGACCCGCGACGGCGTCAGCATCGCCTCCGAGATCGAACTGCATGACCGTTTCGAGAACATGGGCGCGCAGGTCGTTCGTGAAGTGTCGATGCAGACCAACGAGGTCGCCGGCGACGGCACCACGACCGCCATCGTACTCGCCAACGCGCTCATCCAGGGTGGCATCGAGGCGAATGAACGCGGCGCCAAATCGGTCGATCTCTGCAAGGGCATCGACCGCGCGGTGGCGGCGGTGGTTACTGCCCTCAAGGCCTCGGCCAAGCCCGCCAAGGGCAACGGCATCCTCGCCTCGGTCGCAAACATCGCCGCGACCGACGCCAGGCTTGGCGCGCTGGTGGCGGAAGCGCACGAGCGCGTCGGGGCGGAAGGCGTCATCACCACCGACTTCAGCGTGACCACCGAGACCACGCTTGACGTGGTCGAGGGCATGTCCTTCGACCGCGGCTACCTCTCGCATCACATGGTCACCGACCAGGAGAAGATGGAGGCCGTGCTCGAGCGGCCTCTGATCCTGATGACCGACCTCAAGATCAAGGACCCCAAGGCGCTCGAGACTACCCGCCGCATCGCCGACGAGGCCGGGCGGCCGCTGCTGATCGTGTCGGAGGAAGTGTCGCCGGAGGTGGTGGTGACCCTGCTCGGCAAGCAGGGGTCCGGGAAATACCTCATCGTCCATCCGCCGGAATACGGCCATTGGCGCAAGGCGATGATGGAGGATCTGGCGATCATCACCGGCGGCAAGGTGATCGCGCGCGATCTCGGCGGCCGGCTGGAGGACATCACAGCCGAGGATCTCGGAACGGCCGAGCGGGTGAGGACCAGCGCGTCCTATACCTCGATCATTCGCGGTGGCGGCGACCATGCTGCGATCGCGTCGCGCCGCGCCCAGGTGCAGCGGCAGTACGAGGCCGCGCCGCCGAACATCGAGCAGGACAAGCTGCGCGAGCGCCTGGCCAAGCTTTCCGGCGGCACGGCCATCCTCTACGCCGGTGGCGTCACGCCCGTCGAGCAGAAGCGGACGATCCAGCTGATCGAGGATTCTCTCAATGCCGTGCGCGCCGCCTCCGAGGAGGGTGTCGTCGCCGGCGGCGGCTCGGCGCTGGCTCAGATCGCGCCCCTGCTCGACAAGGTGGCGGCCGAGGCGGAAGGCGACATCGCCGAAGGAGTGCGCCTGGTGCGCTCGGTGTTGTCGCGTCCGCTGTGGCGCATTGCCGCCAATGCCGGCGCCGATCCCGAAACCGTGGTGGCCGAGGTCACCCGCGTCAATGGCGGTTATGGCTACAACGCATCGGCCGGCAGCTACCAGAACATGTTCGAGGCCGGAATCATCGATCCGGTGCGCGTCACCTACACCGCGCTCGCCAACGCCGCCTCCGTGGCGACGCTGATCCTCACCACCGAAACACTGATCGGCGATCTCGCCGAGGACGAGGACCCGACCGCCGGCCCGGCACGTGGCGGCGGTTCGGAAAAGCTCGGCCGCGCCTGACGCGCATTCCAACGGAACGATTTGGAAAGGACACGACGATGAAAGCCGCCAGACTCTACGAATACGACCCGCACATGAACGTGAAGCTCAAGATCGAGGACGTCGTCGCGCCGACGATCACGGCCCCTGACGAGGTGATCGTGCGGGTCGGTGCCGCCGGACTGTGCCGCACCGACCTCCACATCATCGAAGGGGTGTGGAAACCGACCATGGATCCTGACGGCAGCCTGCTGCCTTACATCATGGGCCATGAGAATGCCGGCTGGGTCGAGGAGGTCGGCAGCGGCGTCCGATCGGTCAAGCGCGGCGACGCCGTGATCTGCCATCCGTTCCGCTCCTGCGGCATCTGCCTCAACTGCCGGCATGGCGAAGACATGTATTGCGACAATGGGCAGTTCCCCGGCCTCGGCATGAATGGCGGCTTCGCCGAATATTTCATCACCAGCGAGCGCTCACTCATCAAACTCAACGCCAATGTCACGCCGATCGAGGTGGCGCCGCTGGCCGACGCCGGCATCACCGCCTACCGCGCCGCCAAACGGGCGGCGAAGCTGTTGCGGCCAGGAAGCTACTGTGTGCTGCTCGGCATCGGCGGGCTCGGCCACATCGCGTTACAGT
>NZ_RZOT01000559.1:0-3905 GCF_003999085.1 Mesorhizobium sp. M4A.F.Ca.ET.090.04.2.1 | reverse complement strand
CTGCCAGTCCGGTGGAAGCCTTGAGAATTCGCAAGGATCATTTCCTGAGGCTTATGAAGGAGTTCCCGGAAATGACCATCGAGATGGTTCGGGTTCTTGCCGATCGCCTGAGCCATACGACCGCGGATCTGATCGATGCACGAAGCGCCAAATAACGAATGATTTGCGCTCGATCCTTCGCCGTGATGGCACTGGCCCTCTCACGGACAAGGTCACCAGGAGGAAGACCTGTCTCGCCTAGCAGCAGTTGTTTGGCTACGATGGCCGAGGGGGACTACGAAGGGCTTGCATGGACGACGACGTTTTCCTGGTCAGGTTTTGGGGCGTGCGCGGCAGCATTTCGGTATCGGGGCCAGAATTCTCTCGCTATGGCGGCAACACAAACTGCATTGAGATGCGATGCGGTAAGCATACGCTTCTGTTCGACGCGGGCTCTGGCTTGCGGCCTGCCGGCTGGGCGCTTCGGGCGTCGGGCGTGACCGATACCGACCTGTTTTTCACCCATTGCCATTACGATCACATCATCGGGCTGCCGGCTTTTAAGCCGATCTATGACCGGAGCGTCAAAATCAGGCTCTGGTCCGGGCATCTTGCAGGACGCATGACGACGCGGCAGATGGTAGATGAGTTCATGCGGCCGCCTTGGTTTCCGGTGAGACTGGACGTCTGCAAGGCAAGCCTCGACTACCGCGATTTCGTATCCGGAGACGTGCTTCGGCCGCGCCAAGGGGTGGTGATCCGAACCGGCAGTCTCACCCATCCCGGTGGCTGCATCGGCTACCGGGTCGAATGGGGTGGCCGCGTCGTTGCGGTGATCACAGACACTGAGCACGAGCCGGGCAAACTCGATCAGGCGGTGCTCGGCCTGATCGAAGATGCCGACCTCGTCATTTACGATTGCACCTACACCGAGGAGGAAATGGAGCGCTATCGCGGCAACGGGCACTCGACATGGCAACAGGGCGTCAAGCTCTGTGAGGCCGCCGGCGCGCGGGGGCTTGCGCTGTTTCACCACGATCCGTCGCGCACCGACGATGAGTTGGACGAGATGGAGAAATTGGCCAAAGACAGGTTTGCCGGCGCGTTTGCCGCCCGGGATGGCCAGACGCTCAAATTTCCAGTCTCATTGCGGAAAAAGCGCTGAACTATTTTCCTTTGCCGGCGCAGCGCCCGATCAATGTCCTGACCGGAAGCCATACACAGGCCTCAGTCTGTGTGGTGACTGTGAGCAGCCGTTCGAGGAAAAGCCAGGCCGATTCATCATGCACGAGATGGTGGGTGAGCAGGCCGACCGGTTGGCCGCCGTCGAATGCATGCCGCAGTTGCGCGATGATGGCCTGAACCAACAGGCCATGATCGCGGCAACCGCGCGTGCCATGCCAATCCATGATGTCGACATTGCTGTTGATGACCGCCAGCGAAGCCGGCTTCGGCGGCCCATAGACCGACAATGCGGCAAATCCTATCGATCCGAGGTCGGGTACCAAGCCGGCGTCGATCCTGTTCCAGGGTGGCACCAGCATCGGAACGGCACGTGCGCCGTGCAGGCCGGCTACGTGCGACAGCCCACGGGCCAGCTCATCGAGCACCGCCTCGCGTGGCCGATGCGGGCCGAGCTCCTGCTTTTTCTGGTCCCCGGGCGCATGATTTCGGTGCGCCCAGCCATGGATGGCGACCGTGGCATGCGGCGTCTCGTCAAGCCGGGCGACAAGCTTCTCATCAGTCAGGGCCGGAATCACGGCCAGGGTGACCGGAATCGCGAATTCACCGGTGAGGTCGAGCAGCCTATCAAGCGCAGGCGTCGGATCCACGGCGTCATCGTCGCGCAGCCAGAACTCTGCCTTACGGCCCGCTCGTTGCAGGCTCGCCAGTTCCTCCACCAAGGGTTGCCAGATCTGATCGGGTGTCATGAAATCGGGATCTTCGCAAGAAGTCCGGCCAGACGCGCCGCCGCAACACCGAGGGAACGTTCTTCAAGGATGAAACGTCTGGCTTGTGCGGCCATGATGGTTCTTTCGTCGCTACGGGTCAGAAGCCTTTCAATGGCAGAAGCGAATGCCGCCACATCGCCCGGCGGCGTGAGAAACCCGGCTTGGCCATCCCGCACGACCTCCGGCACCCCGGCGATGTCCTGCGCCACCACTGGAAGGCCGGCGGCCTGTGCTTCAAGATAGGCAACGCCATAGGCCTCGCCGAAACCCGGCCAGACGTAAATTCCCCCACTGTACAGGACATCCGGTACGGCGGCTGGCTCAATCGCGCCAAGCCATTCGATACGGTCGGCGGGCAAGCCGGCGAATTGCGCTTTGACCTCTTCACGGGCAGGCCCGTCCCCGACGACAGACATGGTCCAGGGCAGGTGGCCGATCGAACCGAGCGCCTGCGCCAGCATGCGATAGCTTTCGACTTTGTCGCCCGGCCGCATCATGGCGACGGTAACTAGCCGCGTCGAACAACCCCGCGCCGGCGTTTCCCGGAATGCCGATGTGTCGATGAAGGGCGGAAGCATGCCGAGAGCGGCGTCGGGTATCGCATCTGCCAGTCCCTGACGATCCCTTTGCGTGAAGCAGATGTTCAGCGCCGCCTGTTCGACGGCTCGCGCCACCAACGCTTGCGTATCGGCCCACAAACCGGCGTTGCGCCGCCTCGAATAGGAGGCTTCCGCCGTCACATAGGGGACGGCAAAGGCCGACGCCAGTTCGGGTCCGATCAGGTCGGGCGCCTTGTAGTAGAGATGATAGGAGAACCAGAGATCGGGCTTGCCGTCACGATCCCAAAGTCTTGTCAGCCGCGCGGCTTCCTCTCGGGCTTCGATCTTGAGCGCATCGAAACTTTTCGACTCCGGTTCGCTTAGATAGAAGCGTATTTCGGATGCCAGTTCGACGCTATGCCCTCCATGTTCCAGCGCCTTGACCAGCGTCCGTGCCATCTGGCGGTCGCCGGAGGCAACGGGATGATTGGGTGACTTCAGCGGCGCGTAAAAGGCAATTCGCATTTCCGGACCCTATCATCGCAAAGCCAGCGCAAGTCAATTTCGAGCACGATCGACTTCACCTTCAAGCAGTGGAATGTGCTATTTGATGCTCATGGAAACAGCCGCCGCGTCCGACCCGTTTGTCGCTTCTCTGCCGGTCTTCGCAAAGTTCGAAAGCGTTGCCGATATCGACAACTACAAGCCTCTCCCCGATGGCTGGGCTCTGGCCACGGCCGACATCGTCGGCTCGACCAGGGCGATCGAGGCAGGGCGCTATAAAACCGTCAACATGGCCGGCGCCAGCGTCATTTCGGCGCTGCTCAACGCGCTGGGTCGGCAAGACCTTCCCTTTGTCTTCGGCGGCGACGGCGCGCTCGTGGCGTTTCCCGGCTCGGCGCTGGAGGTTACCCGCAACGCGCTGGCGGCTGTCCAGAGATGGGTGGCAGACGAGCTGGACCTCACCTTGCGTGCTGCAATCGTGCCGATAAAAGATATAAGAGCGCAAGGCCGCGACGTCCGCGTGGCGAGGTTTCAAGCCTCAGAAGCGGTCTTCTATGCCATGTTCGCCGGCGGAGGCGGCAGTTGGGCTGAAGCCGAGATGAAAGCGGGGCGCTACCGCATCGATCCTGCGCCGGCTGGCGCGCGGCCGGATCTGACCGGCCTGTCCTGCCGCTGGAACCCGATCGAAGCCCGGCATGGCGAAATCGTCTCGAT
Source organism: Mesorhizobium sp. M4A.F.Ca.ET.090.04.2.1 (assembly GCF_003999085.1). Taxonomy (NCBI): domain Bacteria; kingdom Pseudomonadati; phylum Pseudomonadota; class Alphaproteobacteria; order Hyphomicrobiales; family Phyllobacteriaceae; genus Mesorhizobium; species Mesorhizobium sp. M4A.F.Ca.ET.090.04.2.1. The sequence continues at coordinate 217 of NZ_RZOT01000559.1, read as the reverse complement.
CATAGCCATACCGGGGGCGTCGCGTGACTTGCGCGGTTTTCAGTTTCTGGCGTCCGACATCATCGCCCTTGCCGGCAGGCAGGAACGCGATGGCCACCCGGTACCGGTGAACGGGCCGGACTACAGTCTGCTGCCTGCCGGCCTCGATATCGAGGCGCGCGCCACGGCGCCGGCAGGACGGCGGTGGTTAACGAAGCTGTGGGTAATGTTCCTGATG
>NZ_RZOT01000558.1:0-3906 GCF_003999085.1 Mesorhizobium sp. M4A.F.Ca.ET.090.04.2.1 | reverse complement strand
CCGGCTCGCCATGGATGCCGAGCCCGAGCTCGCCATCGTCGGCGCCGAAGCGATCCTCATGCGCCTGACCGGGGATCGAGCAGGAAGAGAGCGAGATGCCGAGCGAAAAAATGTCCTTTGCCGCCGCCCGCGCTGCCGCTGCTACTGACACCAGGTCACGGCCGGTTTCGGCAAGATGCCCCGCGATCTTGTGGACGAACAGCGTGCCGGCGACGCCGCGCGGCTGCGCGATGTCGGGCAGCGCGATGTCGTCGCCGACGATCACCATCTCGACCGCAAAGCCTTCGACGCGCGCCTTCTCGGCGGCGAGGCCGAAATTGAGGCGATCGCCGGTATAGTTCTTGACGATCAGCAGGCACCCGGCCGGCCCGGTCGTGGCGCGGATCGCCGCCAGCACTGCCTCGACGCTGGGCGAGGCGAAGATCTCGCCGGAGACAGCCGCCGTCAGCATGCCGGCGCCGACGAAGCCGGCGTGCGAGGGTTCATGTCCGGCGCCGCCGCCGGAAACGACGGCAACCTTCGTCTTGTCCCAGTCGGCGCGCAGCACGACCTTGATCTCGGGATAGCCGTCGAGCCGCGCCAGCGTGCCCGAGCCGGCGGTCGCAAGAAAGCCGTCCAGCGCTTCGGTGACGATCGAGTCCTTGCGGTTGAAAAAGTGCTTCATGGATTCGTCCAGTCCGTATCTGCGGTCGTCAATCGGTGTGCGATGGGTGCGCGGTCCGCCTACATCAGTCTTTGCCCGTCCGAGCCGAAATAAAGCGGCGAGCGGTAGCGGATCGTCACCCTGTCCCCCTTTTCGAGCGCCGTGTCGGGGTCGGTCAGTGTCACCAGCTTCCTTGTCCCCACCGTCACATGCAGATGGTTCTGGTCGCCGAGATGCTCGACCCAGTCGACGACGCCGTCGGCATGGCCGTTCGCGGCCTTCTCGATCGACAGGTGTTCGGTGCGCGCGCCGATCGTCCTGGTACCGGTTGGCGCGCCGCCATCCGGCAGCAGCCCTGCAGGCAGAAGGTTGATCGCCGGCTGCCCCAGGCGGGCCGCGACATGAAGGTTTGCCGGCTCGGAATAGATGGCGCGCGGCGTGCCGATCTGCACCAGCACGCCTTCGGCCAGGATGCCGATGCGGTCGGCCATGGTCATTGCCTCGATCTGGTCGTGCGTGACATAGAGCATGGTGGCGCCGAGTTCGGACTGGATGCGCTTCAGCTCGAGCCTGAGATCCGCGCGCAGCTTGGCATCGAGCGAAGACAGCGGCTCGTCCATCAAATAGATGGACGGCTTGCGCACCAGCGCCCGGCCGATGGCGACGCGCTGCATCTCGCCGCCGGAGAGCTTGGTCGAGCGGTTGTCGAGCTTGTGGTGGATACGCACCAGCCTGGCCACCTCCTCGACGCGGCGTCGCACCGCGTCCTCGCTGAGCTTGCGGGCCGGCGAGCGCAGCGGGAAGGCGAGGTTGTCGAAGACTGAGAGGTGCGGATAGAGCGAATATTGCTGGAAGACGAAGGCCGTGTCGCGCTCGGCCGGCGACAGCACCGTGGCGTCGCGGCCGGCGATGTGGATCGTGCCGCTATCCGGCCGCTCCAGCCCGGCGATCAGCCTGAGCGTCGTCGTCTTGCCGGCGCCGGTCGGGCCGAGCAGCACGACGAACTCGCCGTCCTTGATCTGCAGGTCGAGATTGTCGACGGCGACGGTCTCGCCAAAACTCTTGCTCACGCCCTTGATGTGCACGTCAGCCATGGCGCGCCTCCGCTGCCTTGTCATACATGGCGGTCTTCACCGCGCGGCCGGTGCCCTTCTCGAACAGCGACAGCCGAGCGCTGCTGAGCGACAAGCCGACCGGCTCGCCCGGATTGAGCCGGATCTCGGCCGGCACCCGCGCCTTGATGATGCCGTCCGCCGTCTCCACCGCCACGATTTGCGTGGTGCCGAGATATTCGGTGCCGTAGATGGCGCCGCGCAATTTCGAGGCCTCGTCGAAGCGGATGTGCTCGGGACGGATGCCCAGCGCCATGTCGGCCGGTGCGATGTCCTCGCGCACCTCCGGCACGGCGACCTTGGCGCCCTGCACGAGAATCTCCTTCGCGCCCCTGGCCAGTCCGCCGCCGAACTTGAGGAAATTCATCGGCGGCGAGCCGATGAACTCGGCGACGTACATCGTCGCCGGGCGGTCGTAGATCTCGCGCGGGGTTCCGAACTGCTCGATGATGCCGTGGTTCATCACGGCGATCTTGTCGGCCATCGACATCGCTTCCATCTGGTCGTGCGTGACGTAGACGGTGGTGGCGTGGATGCGGCTGTGCAGCTCGCGCAGTTCATGCACCATCAGATCGCGGAACTCGGTATCGAGGGTGCCGAGCGGCTCGTCCATCAGGAAGCATTTCGGCCGCCGCACGATGGCGCGGCCGAGCGCGACGCGCTGGCGGTCGCCGCCGGCAAGGCCGGAGACCGATTTGTTAAGCAAATGATCGATGCGGAGCAGCTTCGCCGTCTCCTCCACCCGCTGGCGGATCTCGGCCGACGGCATGCCTTGCGCCAAGAGCGGGAAGCCGATGTTCTTGCGCACGTTCATGTGCGGGTAGAGCGCGAAGAGCTGGAAGACGAAGGCGATGTCGCGCTCCCGCGCCCGGCGCATCGTGACGTCCTCGCCGCCGAGCAGGATCTTGCCGCCGGTCGGCAACTCAAGCCCGGCGATCATGCGCAAGGTAGTGGTCTTGCCGCAGCCCGACGGGCCGAGCATGACGAAGAACTCGCCGTCCTCGACGACGAAGTTGGAATCCTGCACGGCGACGAAATCGCCGAAGGCTTTCCTAAGATGTTGGACGCGGATTTCGGCCATCGTCCTACTCCGGGAATTTCGAGACGATGATGAACATCAAGGTGCCTGCAAGCATGGTGATGAAGGAATAGGTGTAGAGCGACAGCGCGAAGGGCTGGAACAGCATCAGGAAGCCGATGGCGATAATAGCGGTGGCGATGTTCTCCAGCAGGCCGCGCCTTGCCCAGCGAGGCCATGAGGAGCGCTTGGAGACAACAGTGCGGCTCATGCGACACCGCCTTCCTTCTCCCCGTTCACGGGGAGAAGGTGGCCCGAAGGGTCGGATGAGGGGCGGCGCAAACGCCCCTCATTGAGACATATGTCGGCGCTGCCCCTCATCTGCCTGCCAGCATCTTCTCCCCGTGAACGGGGAGAAGGGACGCTGCCCCAGCGCTGGTTCCACACTTGCTGACTGTTCATCATTTGCGCACCGCGCCGAAGGTGATGCCGCGCAAGAGCTGCTTGCGGAGCAGGATGGTGAAAACCAGGATCGGCACCAGGAAGATCGTCGTGCCCGCCGCTACCGCCGGCCAGTCCTGGCCGCCTTCGCCGATGATGGTCGGGATGAAGGGCGGCGCGGTCTGTGCCGTGCCGGAGGTCAGGAGCGCGGCAAACGCATATTCGTTCCAGGCGAAGATCAGGCAGAAGATGGCTGTCGCGGCAATGCCGGTGGTCGCCTGCGGCAGCACCGTGCGCCAGAAGGCCTGCAGCCTGGTATAGCCGTCGATCATCGCCGCTTCCTCGTATTCGCGCGGGATCTCGTCGATGAAGCCCTTGAGCAGCCACACGGCGAGCGAGACGTTGACCGCGGTGTAGAGCAGGATCATGCCGAGCGCGGTGTCGGAGAGGCCGATCTCGCGGTACATCAGGTAGATCGGGATGGCGACCGCGATCGGCGGCATGAAGCGCGTCGACAGGATGAAGAACAGAAGGTCGTCGGCGAGCGGCACCTTGAAGCGCGAGAAGCCGTAGGCCGACAGCGTGCCGAGGAACACCGCGCAGAAGGTCGAGCCGAAGGCGATGATCAGCGAATTGACGAAGCGCGGCAAGAAGTTCGACGGCCCCGCGATCACCATGTTGCGCTTGCGCAC
>NZ_RZOT01000557.1:0-3924 GCF_003999085.1 Mesorhizobium sp. M4A.F.Ca.ET.090.04.2.1 | reverse complement strand
GAGACAGGTCGACGAGTGGGCCTCGGCGCTGCTGCAGTTTGCCGGCGGCATCGTCGCCGAGCTTTCCTGCAGCATTTCGCTCGACCAGGACAATGTGCTGCGCATTTTTGGCACCAAGGGTCGCATCGAGGTTCCGGACTTCTGGTTCGCCGGTGGCAACCGCGACGTCGGGCAGGGCCGGATCGACCTGATCCGGGCAGGCCACGCACGCGAGACCATCAGCGTCAACGAGACGCGCCATGTCTATTCCTTCGAGGTCGATGGTGCCGGCGAGGCGATCCTCGCCGGCCGCCAGGAATTCGCCTGGCCAGGCATGTCCTGGGCCGACAGCCTCGGCACGTTGCGTGTTCTCGACAAATGGCGCGCCGCGGTTGGGCTGGAGTACGAGATCGAAAAGCCGGCTAAGCGCCTCAACACCATCGTTGGCCGGCCGCTGCGCACTGATGGCAAGGCCATCGGCAAGCGCGCCATCCCCGGCCTGCCGAAGCCGACGTCTGTGGTGGCGCTCGGCTTCGAGGATTTCCGGACCTTCTCTTCGGGTTCGATCCTGCTTGACGCCTTCTTCGAGGCCGGCGGCAATCTGTTCGACACCGGCTACGTCTATGGCGCCGGCTATACCGAGACGCTGCTCGGGCACTGGCTGCGAAACCGCGGCGTGCGCGAGCAGTCGGTGGTGATCGGCAAGGGTGCGCATTCACCGCTCTGCTATCCCGATGTGATCGGCAAGCAGCTCGCCCAGTCGCTCGACCGGCTGCAGACCGACCATGTCGACATCTATTTCATGCACCGCGACAATCCGGACGTGCCGGTCGGCGAATTCGTCGACGCCATGGACGCCGAGGTCAAGGCCGGCCGCATCCGCGGTCCGTTCGGCGGGTCGAACTGGACCATGGAGCGCATGGATGAGGCGATTGCCTATGCCGAGCGCACCGGCAAGCAGAAGCCCGGCGCGCTTTCCAACAATTTCTCGCTGGCTGAGATGCTGGAGCCGATCTGGGCCGGCTGCGTCACCTCGTCCACCGACGACTGGAAGGCCTGGCTGACGGCGCGGCAGATGCCGAACTTCGCCTGGTCGAGCCAGGGCCGTGGCTTCTTCACCGATCGCGCCGGCCGCGACAAGCATGATAGCGAGGAGCTGGTGCGCGTCTGGTATTCCGAGAAGAATTTCGGCCGCCGCGACCGCGCCATCGAGCTTGCCAACCGTCTCGGCAAGAGCCCGATCCATGTCGCGCTCGCCTATGTGCTGGCGCAGCCCTTCCCGTCAGTGCCGCTGATCGGCCCGCGCACGCTGGACGAGCTGGAGGACAGTCTCAGGGCGTTGGATATCAAGCTATCGCCGGAAGATGTCGCCTGGCTGGACAACGGGCCGGAGCGGCGCAGGGCGTAGGCTGCTTGGGGCGTTGAAAAGGAAGCGCAGCGTTCCTTCGCCCCTCGCGCCAGCATCTCAACAGTTTCACCGATCGATCCGCGTCGATAAAATAATCGACGACGACGTCCGCTCGACCCCATCCATCGCCCCGATCTGGTCGAGCAGTGTGTCGAGATCGCGGATCGACGGCGCATCGACGATGACGATCATGTCGAAATTGCCGCTCACCGAGTGCAGCGTCCTAACCGGCGGCAGCGCCTGCAGGCTGCGCACCACCTTGTCGGCGAGCTTCGGCGTCACGGTGAGCAGCACATGCGCCCGGACCAGCCCTTGCTCATAGTCGGGCGACAACCGCACGCCGTAGCCCGCAATGATGCCGCGGCGCTCCAGCCGCTCGATCCGGCTCTGCACCGTGGTGCGCGACACGCCGAGCTGGCGGGCGAGCTCGGCGGTCGAGGCGCGCGCGTTGGCGCGCAGCAGTGAAAGCAGGGCCTGTTCGGCATCGCTGATCATTTCGACGATCCTTGTCGGCATATTGTTAAAAGCGGCATTTCGTTTCGTACAATTTCACGCTTCCTTTCGACAGGCAAGCTGCGATGATTCCGGCCAGCTCAGGAGCAATTCCAGGAAAGGTGTGAAGCGGTTTCCGTCCGGAATTGCGTAACGCGAAATGGCAGGGGTATTGATCATGAAGAACATCGTTGTCGTCGGCGCCGGCAAGATCGGCTCGACCATCGCCGAGATGCTGGCCTCCACCGGCGACTATGGCGTGACGCTCGTCGACCGCTCGGCGGCGCAGCTTGCCGCGGCCGAACTCCCCGCGGGCGTCGAGACCATGGAACTCGACATCGCCGCGCCGGGCGTGCTCGAGGCAGCGCTTGCCGGCAAATTCGCGGTGCTGAGCGCCGCTCCCTTCCATCTCACCACGCGCATCGCCGAGGCGGCCGCCACTACCGACGTGCACTATCTCGATCTCACCGAGGATGTCGTCAGCACAAGGCGGGTGAAGGAGCTGGCGCGCGATGCCAGCAGCGCCTTCATTCCGCAATGCGGGCTGGCGCCGGGCTTCATCTCGATCGTCGCCAACGATCTCGCCAGCCGCTTCGACACGCTGGAGAGCGTGCGCATGCGGGTCGGCGCGCTGCCGCAATATCCGTCGAACGCGCTGAACTACAATCTGACCTGGAGCACCGACGGGGTCATCAACGAATATTGCGAGCCCTGCGAGGCGATCGTCGAGGGCGAGCTGATCGAGGTGCCGCCGCTGGAGGAGCGCGAGGAGTTCTCGCTCGACGGCGTCACCTACGAGGCCTTCAACACCTCGGGCGGGCTGGGCACGCTGGCCGAGACGCTGAAGGGCAAGGTGCGCACGCTGAACTACCGCACCATCCGCTATCCCGGCCACGCCGCGATCATGAAGGCGCTGCTCAACGATCTCGGCCTGCGTCACCGTCGCGACGTGCTGAAGGACATTTTCGAAAGCGCCCTGCCGGCGACGCTGCAGGACGTCGTCATCGTCTTCGTCACCGTCTCGGGCCGCAAGAGCGGCCGCCTGCTGCAGGAAACCTACGCCAACAAGATCTACTCGAAGCGCGTCGGCACTCTGGTGCGCAGCGCCATCCAGATCACCACCGCCTCCGGCATCTGCGCCGTGCTCGACATGCTCGCCGACGGCACATTGCCGGCGAAAGGCTTCGTCCGCCAGGAGGACATCGCGCTCGACGCCTTCCTCGCCAACCGCTTCGGCCGCGCCTACGCCCAGCACGAGATGGAAAGCCGGCTGGCGGGGTGAGCTGGGTGATCTCCCCCCTTGAGGGGGAGATGTCGCCGAAGGCGACAGAGGGGGTCGTTTCGCGTGGAGCGCTAACCTCGATCTGTCGCAAGGGAGGTCGCGTCCGGTCGCACCGACCCCCTCTGGCCTGCCGGCCATCTCCCCCTCAAGGGGGGAGATAACACCTTTTCAAATATGCAGCGCCTGACCCAGCGCCTTGAGCGCTGCTTCCTGGAAACCTTCGCCCTGCGTCGGATGGGCGTGGATCGTGCCGGCGATGTCTTCCAGCCGCGCCCCCATTTCCAGCGCCAGGCCAAAGGCCGCCGACAGTTCCGACACGCCTTGCCCGACCGCCTGGATACCCAGCACCAGATGATTGTCGGCGCGGGCGACGACACGGACGAAACCATCCTCGCCTTGCTTGGTCATGGCGCGGCCGTTGGCGGCGAAGGGGAATAGCCCGATCTTGACCTCGCCGGCGAGCGCCTTCGCCTCGTCAGGTGACAGGCCGGCCGTGACCAGTTCCGGATCGGTGAAGCAGATGGCGGGTATTGCGCGCTTGTCCCAGCTTCTTTTGTGACCGGCGACGATCTCGGCCACCATCTCGCCCTGCGCCATCGCCCGGTGCGCCAGCATCGGCTCGCCGGTGACGTCGCCGATGGCGAAGATGCCGCGCATCGAGGTGCGGCACTGCTCGTCGACGCGGATGAATTTGCCGGCCATGTCGAGGTCGATCTGGTCCAGCCCCCAGCCTTCGGTGAGCGGCTTGCGCCCGACGGTGACG
>NZ_RZOT01000556.1:0-3938 GCF_003999085.1 Mesorhizobium sp. M4A.F.Ca.ET.090.04.2.1 | reverse complement strand
GTGACGCTGTCCGCGGCGCCGATCGTCGCAAAGGCCTTTCCTGCGGCGCTCTCCGCCGCGACCGTGGCGCGCCAGGCGAGTTCGCCCGAGAAGCGGCTTTTGCCGAAGCCGGGCTGCTTGCCGGCGAGGTTCTCGCGAATCGACGACCAGACACCATCGGCGCCGACCAGCAATTGGCCGCTGGCCTCGATCGTGCGGCCGTCCGTTTCAGCCGTCACGGCAATGCCCTGCGGTCCGGCGGCGACGCCGGTCACCCGCGCGCCGGTGACGAGCTCGACATCCGGGCGTTCCGTCACCTGCGCCGTCAGCGCCGCCTGCACGTCGGCGCGATGGGCGGCAAGATAGGGCGCTCCCCAGCGCCTCTCGGCGGCCTGTCCGAGCGGCACGCGTCCCAGGTCCCTGAGCGCGGCGGCATCCTTGAGCACCACCGCCTCCGGCCGCACTGCATGCGGCAGGAGCCGCTCCAGCACGCCGAGCTGCCTGAGGATTCGCGTCGCATTGGGAGAAAGCTGGATACCGGCGCCGGCTGCCTCGAGTTGCCTGGCCTGTTCGAACACCGTTACGGGATAGCCGCGCTCGGCGAAGGCAAGCGCCGCCGTCAGTCCTGCTATGCCGGCCCCGGCGATGACGACCTGCCGGGACCGCGCCTCGCTCATCGTCGGAAGAGGATCAGGCGGCCTGGTCGATATAGAGGCAGCCCGCGGGGACCGTTTCGGTCGCCTTCAGTTTCGCCGAATAGCGGAAGAGCGTCGAGCAATAGGGGCAGACCTTCTCATTGTCGTCGCCCATGTCGAGGAACACGTGCGGATGGTCGAAGGGCGGGTTGGCGCCCGTGCACATGAATTCCTTGACGCCGATGTCGATCGCCGGATGGCCCGCATCGTTCTGGAAATGGGGAATGGAACCGCCTGCCATCGTCGTCTCCAATTGGTCTCGGCTTGTTTCGGCCAGTCTGCATCTGGATCATAACCGGCCTGTTTGCAAGATCGATGAAATGAAACTGTCGCAAAAGCCTGTCAGAGGATAAGTTGAGCCGGTTAAGCGCATGACCCTGGATCGCTGCGGGATTCGTGAGGGATCGTGCGTCACAAAAACATGTTAGAGCGTCCGTAGCCCATCCGGAATGCAGCGCTTCAAAGCGATGGGCGCAGGACAAGAGCGGGAATCATGAACGAACTGAAGCCGGTGCACAGCGAATTCATCACCATCGAGGCGGCAAGTGCCGAGAGCGGCAATCCCGATCGCTTCGTCAACCGCGAATTCTCCTGGCTGCAGTTCAACCGGCGCGTACTGGAGGAATCGCTGAACCCGCACCATCCGCTTCTGGAGCGGATCCGCTTCCTGTCGATCTCGGCCGGCAATCTCGACGAGTTCTTCATGGTCCGTGTCGCGGGCCTGGCAGGCCAGGTGCGCGAGGGCATCGTCCTGAAGAGTCCGGACGGCCGCACGCCCGAACAGCAGCTTGAACAACTGCTGCGCGAGGTCGAGCGCCTGCAGGAGGACCAACAGAAGAGCCTTTCGACACTGATGCAGCTGCTCAACAAGGAAGGCATCGAAAGCATCACCCGCGACGCGCTGACCAAGGACGAGAAGGCCTGGCTGGAAGAGCATTTCCAGGATCAGGTGTTTCCGGTGCTGACCCCGCTGTCGATTGACCCGGCGCATCCGTTCCCGTTCATCCCCAATCTCGGCTTCTCGATGGCGCTGCAACTGCGCCACCGCAAGAATGGCGAGGAGATGAGCGCGCTTTTGCGCCTGCCGGTGGCGCTGAAGCGCTTCATCCGTCTACCCGACCGCAAGAATCATGTCCGCTTCATCCCGCTGGAGGAGGCGGTCGGCCTCTATATCGGCAAGCTCTTCCCGGGCTATGAGGTCAAGGGGTCCGGCACCTTCCGCATCATCCGCGACAGCGATATCGAGGTCGAGGAAGAGTCCGAGGACCTGGTTCGCCTGTTCGAGACGGCGCTGAAGCGGCGCCGCCGCGGTTCGGTGATCCGCATCGAGTTCGACATGCTGATGCCGCCGGAACTGCGCGACTTCGTCGCCGGCGAGCTTGGCGTCTCGTCGAGCCGCATCAGCGTCCTGACCGGTCCGCTGGCGCTCAGCCAGATCTCCGAGATCGTCGCCGTCGCCCGCGACGATCTGAAGTTCACGCCCTACAATCCGCGCTTTCCCGAGCGTATCCGCGAGCATGGCGGCGACTGCTTTGCCGCCATCCGCGAGAAGGACATCATCGTCCACCATCCCTACGAATCCTTCGACGTGGTGGTGCAGTTCCTGCGTCAGGCGATGGCCGACCCGGAAGTGGTGGCGATCAAGCAGACGCTCTACCGCACCTCCAACGACAGCCCGATCGTGCGCGCGCTGGTCGACGCGGCCGAGGCCGGCAAATCGGTGACGGCGCTGGTCGAGCTCAAGGCGCGGTTCGACGAGGAGGCCAACATCCGCTGGGCCCGCGACCTCGAGCGCGCCGGCGTCCAGGTCGTGTTCGGCTTCCTCGAGCTCAAGACCCACGCCAAGATGTCGCTGGTGGTGCGGCGCGAGGACGGCAAGCTGCGCAACTATGTGCATCTCGGCACTGGCAACTACCATCCGGTCACCGCGCGCATCTATACCGACCTGTCGTTCTTCACCACGGATCCGACGATTGCCCGCGATGTCGCCCAGCTGTTCAACTTCATCACCGGCTATGCCGAGCCCACCGAGGAGATGCGGCTCGCCGTTTCGCCATTCACGCTGCGCAAACGCATCCTGAAGCATATTTCGAACGAGGTCGTCCACGCGCGCGAGGGCCGGCCGGCGCGAATCTGGATGAAGATGAACGCGCTGGTCGACCCGATCATCATCGACGCGCTCTACGATGCCAGCCGCGCCGGCGTCGAGATCGACCTCGTCGTGCGCGGCATCTGCTGCCTGAGGCCGCAGGTGCCGGGCCTGTCGGAGAATATAAGGGTGAAATCGATCGTCGGCCGCTTCCTCGAGCACAGCCGCATCTACTGCTTTGGCGACGGCTACGGCCTGCCCTCGGACGGGGCGATCGTCTACATCTCCTCGGCCGATCTTATGCCGCGCAATCTCGACCGCCGTGTCGAGACCATGGCGCCGATCACCAATCCAACTGTGCATGAACAGGTGCTTGGCCAGATCATGCTGGGCAACATCATGGACAACCAGCAAAGTTTCGACGTATTGGCTGACGGCACCTCCCGGCGCGTCGTGCTGGAGGAGGGCGAGGAACCGTTCAACGCGCAGGAATATTTCATGACCAATCCGAGTCTGTCCGGACGGGGTGACGCGCTGAAGTCGCATGCGCCCAGGCGCATCGCCCAGTTCAAGCGCCGCAAGAAGAACGCCGCCGCGTGATTTCTGCTTCCCAGGGCCGGCTCCAGGACCGGCGGCCGCTGTCGATCATCGACATCGGCTCTAACTCGATCCGCCTCGTCGTCTATGAAGGGCTGGCGCGCTCGCCGACCTTGCTGTTCAACGAAAAGATGCTGGCCGGCCTCGGCCGCGGCATCGTTTCGACCGGCAAGCTCGATCCCGAGGCGGTCACCCGCTCGATGGAGGAGTTCCGCCGCTTCCGCGCGCTCTCCGACCAGGCCGGCGCCGAGCACATGTATGTGCTGGCGACCGCCGCCGCCCGCGAGGCGGTCAACGGCCCCGATTTCATCCACCGCGCCGAGGACGTACTGAAGACTGAGATCCGGGTGCTCTCCGGGCGGCAGGAGGCGCATTATTCGGCGCTCGGCGTGATTTCCGGCTTCCACCCGGCCAGCGGCATCGCCGGTGACCTCGGCGGCGGCAGCCTCGAACTGATCGACATCAACGGCGAGGCGATCGGCGACGGCATCACGCTGCCGCTCGGCGGCCTGCGCCTGCAGGACATGGCGAAGAATTCGCTCGTCCAGGCTCAGAAGATCGCGCGCCAGGAGCTGGCG
>NZ_RZOT01000555.1:0-3945 GCF_003999085.1 Mesorhizobium sp. M4A.F.Ca.ET.090.04.2.1 | reverse complement strand
GCGGTAGAGCGTGGCTGGCCCGCGTCCCAGCGAAGGCCGGCCTTCGGCAGCCAGTTCAGCCAGCGTCGCGAATGCCGCGCCGCGACCGCTCTCGCGCGCGTCATGGCGGCCGGGCGAGGCAAACGACACCGGGACGTCCGCTGCCCAGAGCAGGCTTGCCGTCTCCTCCAGCGTGGCCGCGCCGGAGAGCGCCACAGCATCCTTGCCGCGATAGAAAAGGCCGCCATGCTGGATGGTCGAGATCGTGGTGGCAAAAGCCGGCTCGCCCCAGTCGATGGCGCTTTCTGCGATCGCTCGCGGGCTTCGGCCGCGCGCGCGGCGCGTGGCGAGGGCGGCGATGTCGTCGGCGCGATACTGGCTGCGGCGCGGATCGGCTGCGTCCGGACGCATGCCGATACGGCCACGGCTGACATAGGCATAGAGCGTCTGCGGCCGCACCTTGAGCCGTTCCAGCGCCTCCTCACGCGTCAGCCATTCGGTCATGTTGTTTGTCATGCAGCCGATTGCTTGGACATATTGATTCACTTGATCAAGATTGATGCCTCGAACTTGTACCATTAATTCAAGTCCGTAAATGGCGAAGGAGACGGACATGGCAAACGGGCTCGATGATGTGGTGGCGGCGGAAACCGTGCTTTCCGATGTCGACGGCCTCGGCGGCCGGCTGACGATCCGTGGCCATTCGCTGCCGGAACTGGCCGGCCGTTGGCGCTATCCGCAGGTGGCGCGCCTGTTGCTCGACGGCTTCTTCGACGACCTTCCCGGCGATGCTGAACTGGCCGAGGCGATCGGCCGGGCGCGGGTCGAGGTGTTCCTGCGGCTCCAGCCGATTTTTCCGACGCTGGCCGCGCTCGATGTCTACAGCGGCATGCGGGCCGGCATCGCCCTTTTGCCGGACGGCGGGACGTTGACGGATGCGCTGCGGCTGATCGCGGCGCCGGCGGTGCTGACTCCGGCCTTGCTGCGGGCGGGACGCGGGGACCAGCCGGTCGCACCAAACAAGGATGCCGATCATGCCGCCGACATGCTGCGCATGCTTGGTGGCAGCGCGGCCTCGCCCGATCTGGCCAAAGCGCTCGACACCTATCTCGTCACTGTCTGCGACCATGGTCTCAACGCCTCGACCTTCGCCACCCGCGTCGTCGCCTCGACTCAAGCCGGGCTGACCTCGGCGATTCTGGCTGGCCTAGGCGCGCTCAAGGGGCCGCTGCATGGCGGCGCGCCCGGACCGGTCATCGAGATGCTGGACGCGATCGAGGCGTGCGGCGACGGCGCCGGCTGGCTGCGCGACGAGATCGCGCAAGGCGAGCGCATCATGGGTTTCGGCCACCGCATCTACCGGGTGCGCGATCCGCGCGCCGACGTGCTGAAAGCGGTGGTGCGGCAACTGGCCACCCGCAAGGGGCCAGGTAGCGGGAAGATGGGCAGCCGGCTGGCTTTTGCCGAGACGGTGGAGCAGGCGGCGCTCGACGTGCTTCGGGTCGCCAAGCCGCAGCGTTCGATCCAGACCAATGTCGAGTTCTACACTGCGCTCCTGCTGGAAGCGGCAGGCTTCCCAAAGGACGCATTCACCAACGTCTTCGCCGCCGGCCGCATCTCGGGCTGGATCGCCCATGCGCGCGAGCAGCAGACGACAGGACGGTTGATCCGGCCGCAGTCGCGCTATGTCGGGCCGGTGCCGGATCTCGTCGCCTAAGGCGGCCAGCCCATCTTGATGAATGTCGCCTCTCCGCCAAAAGGCGGTGAGGCTCTTCTTCATGACCGAAATTTCATGTGATCACGCGACCGTGTTCGTGTTCTTGCCTTGGTCAGGACTTATATGCTGCACTGCAACATAGGTCCGCTGCCGGCGCGTCGCCCGATTCCGGGCAGGACGAGGCCGGCCATTCAACGACAGGAACGCCATGACGACCAACGGCAAGGCGGAGGAAAAGAAGAAGATCAACATCGCGCTTCAGGGGGGCGGCTCGCACGGCGCCTTTTCCTGGGGCGTTCTCGACAGGCTGCTGGAGGATGGAAGGCTAGAGATTTCAGCCGTTTCCGGCACCAGCGCCGGCGCGATGAACGCGGTGGCGCTGGCCGACGGCTTTGTCCGTGGCGGCGTCGAGGGAGCACGCAAGAAGCTCGACGATTTCTGGCGCGCGGTGGCGCGGAAAGGCCGCTTCAGCCCGGTGCAGCGCATGCCGTGGGATGTCGCCTGGGGCAACTGGTCGATCGAGAACACGCCGGGCTATGTCTTCTTCGACACCATGTCGCGGGTGTTCTCGCCCTATGTCGCCAATCCGCTCGGCCTCAATCCGCTGCGCGACGTGGTCAAGCAGGAGATCAACTTCTCCAATGTGCGCGCCTGCAAGTCGGTGGAGCTGTTCATCTCGGCGACCAATGTCGAGACCGGACAGCTGCGCGTCTTCTCCGACGGCGAGATCGACCTCGACACGGTGATGGCCTCGGCCTGCCTGCCGCAACTGTTCCGCGCCGTCGAAATCAAGGGCGTGCCCTACTGGGATGGCGGCTATGGCGGCAATCCGGCGCTCTATCCGTTCTTCAAGACGACTGCCACCGAGGACGTGCTCCTAGTCCAGATCAATCCGGTGGTGCGCGATGGCACGCCAAAGAGCGCCAACGAGATCCAGAACCGCATCGACGAGATCACCTTCAATGCCCGACTCCTGCGCGAATTCCGCTCGATCGCCTTCGTCAAGGAACTGATCGCCGCCGGCCGGCTGCCGCATGGCGAGTACCGCGACATTCGCATGCACCGCATCGATGCCGACGAGGCTTTCAAGGACCTGTCGGCATCGTCCAAGGTCAACGCCGAATGGGCCTTCCTCGCCTATCTGCGCGATCTTGGCCGCAGCGCCGCCAGCGACTGGCTGGAGGAGAATTATGACGCCGTCGGCAAGCGGCCGACGCTCGATCTCTCCGGCGAACTCGACGACGGCTTCAAGCCGATGCGCGGCCCGGCGCCGGGCCGGCGGGTAAAGGAGTTCCTCGCGGCGCGCAGGAAGCCCGAGCAAGCGCGGCGCCAAGCCTAGCTCGACCGGGGGCGCCGACCGCCGACGTCATCCTTTCCGCAGCGCCAGGTCGATCAGCCTGATCAGCGCGGCGGCGGCCCGTCGCTGCTCGTCCGGATTGCTGATGCGCATCTTCATGCCTTCCAGCCCGTCGAGCAGCATGTCGGCCAGCAGCCGCGCCGAAAGCCCCTTGGCGGCGAGGTCGACGCCGTTCCGTTTCACTTCGCCCTCGACCGCGCTGGCGATGTGCTCGACAAGGCCGTCGCGCCAGCAGCCGACGAGGTCGGCGACGCTCGACTTCAAGTCGAGCAGTTCGGCGCCGTGCGGGGAAGCACGGACAGCGCCGATCATCGAGATCAGCGCTGCGTCGACGGCGCGCATCGTGCGTTCGGCGAAGGTGCCGCCGCCTTCGAGCTCGCTCTTCGCCTGCTCGATGGAGCGACCGAGCAGCATCAGGGCGATGGCGCGGAAAATGTCGGTCTTGTTCTTGAACAGCAGATAGAGCGCCGGCCGCGACATGTCGGCGGCGCGCGCGATGTCGTCCATGGTGGTGCGCGTAAAGCCATAGGCGAGGAACACCTTCATCGCGCCTTCCAAAATGCGGGCGCGCTTGGGGTCGGCGGCGATGTCCTCGGCTTCGATCATGGCGAACAGTCTACCCTGTGCAAACTCTATTGACAAAATGACGGATTTTGTCAAGGTGTATGAAGACGAAATGGCCGCCTTGCCATTTCGCTTCTGGTTATAGACGACAACGAAGGATATCCCCATGCGCCTCACCGTCGACGGGCAATCATTCGACATCGATGCCGATCCGGGAATGCCGCTGCTGTGGGCGCTGCGCGATCTGATCGGCAAGACGGGCCCGAAATTCGGCTGCGGCATCGCCGCCTGCGGTGCCTGCACGGTGCATGTCGACGGCCTGCCGGTT
>NZ_RZOT01000554.1:0-3992 GCF_003999085.1 Mesorhizobium sp. M4A.F.Ca.ET.090.04.2.1 | reverse complement strand
AGGCCGGAGCGCGGGCCGGAGCCGAGGAAGCGGATGTCGTTGGCGATCTTGAAGAGTGCCGCCGCCGCCGCGTTGATCGCGCCATGCGAGAACACCATGGAATCATGGGCGGCCAGCGCCTCGAACTTGTTCGGCGCGGTGACGAAGGCTATGCCGGTGATGGCGGCGATGCGGTCCGCCACCTTTTCGGCGAAGCCGACCGGCGCGTTGAGGCCGGTGCCGACCGCGGTGCCGCCCTGCGCCAGCTCCTGCAGGCCGGGCAGCGTCATCTCTATGCGCTTGATCGAGGAGGCGACCTGCGCGGCATAGCCGGAGAATTCCTGGCCCAGCGTCAGCGGGGTGGCGTCCTGCGTATGCGTGCGGCCGATCTTGATGATATGCGCGAACGCCTGGCTCTTGGCCTCCAGCGCCTTGTGCAGGTGCTTCAGCGCCGGCAGCAAATCGTGCACGATGCGCTCGGCGCAGGCGATGTGCATGGCCGTCGGATAGGTGTCGTTCGACGACTGGCTCATATTGACGTGGTCGTTCGGGTGCACCGGCTTCTTCGAGCCCATGACGCCGCCGAGCAGCTCGATCGCCCGGTTGGAGATCACCTCATTGGCGTTCATGTTGGACTGCGTGCCCGAGCCGGTCTGCCACACCACCAGCGGGAAATGGTCGTTGAGCTTGCCGTCGATCACCTCCTGAGCGGCCTCGATGATCGCCTTGCCGAGCGCGGGATCGAGGCGCTTCAGCTCCATATTGGCTTCGGCCGCGGCGCGCTTGACGATGCCGAGCGCGCGCACGATCGAGGCCGGCTGCTTTTCCCAGCCGATCTTGAAATTGCCCAGCGAACGTTGCGCCTGCGCGCCCCAGTAGCGGTCGGCGGCGACCTCGATGGGACCGAATGTGTCGGTTTCGGTTCTGCTCTTCTCAGCGCTCACTGGAGGGTCTCCGGTTGTCGAATTCGGCAACGGCGTATCGCGTTGCACAAATGGCATCAAGCAGAGATTGCGGGCCAAGAAGATGCAAATCGGTTGAAGCGCCTCTTCCTTCTCCCTCTGTCGGAGAAGGTGGATCGGGCGCAGCGCCGACACGGTTGAGAGGTGCGTGACGTATCGCTGTCGGCGCCAAGCTGGAGCCCCCTCATCCGTCGCCTTCGGCTACACCTTCTCCCACAAGGGAGGAAGGGGAAGAGAGAGCCTCTCACCCCGCCGTATAGCCGCCGTCGATCGCAAAGATGCCGCCGCTGGTCCAGGCGGCCTCGTCGCTGCCGAGATAGACGGCAATGCCAGCGAGGTCGCTGGTGCGGCCGATGCGGCCGAGCGGATAGGAGCGCTCGACATAGGCCCTGAGGTCGTCCTGTGCCTGCTGCGGCAGGTTTTCGATCGAGTTGCGCCGCATGGCGGTGTCGATCGTGCCGGGCGCAATCGCGTTGACCCGGATGCCTCGCGGGCCGAGCTCGAAGGCGAGCGACTTGGTCAGCGAGTTCAGCGCGCCCTTGGAGAGCGAGTAAAGGCTGGACGGCCGCTTCGGGATCATCTTGTTGGCGAAATAGGACGAGATGTTGATGATCGAGGCGCCGGCGCCGAGCTGCGGCAGGAGCCGCTGCGTCAGGAAGAAGGCCGCCGTCACGTTGAGCGCGAAGGAATGCTGGAACCGTTCTTCGCTGACCGTCTCGAATGGCACCAGATAAGCGACGCCGGCATTGTTGACGAGGATGTCGAGCGGCCGACCGGATCCTTTGACCCGGGCAGCCACCGCGTCGATGCCGGCGCTGGTGGCGAGGTCGGCCGACAGCGTTTCTACCGTGGCGTTACCTTTTGCTTCCACCGCCAGCGCGTCCCGCGCGGCCTCTAGCTTGCCGGCATCGCGGCCAACGATCAGCACATCGGCGCCTTCGCGAGCGAAGGCTTCAGAGATTGCCAAGCCGATGCCATCCGAACCGCCGGTGACCAGCGCCCTTTTGCCCTGAAGTCTCATCGCCAGGCTCCTTGCAATGTGCCGCGCAGGGATGCAGCGCCGAATGGCGCGGAGGGTCAACCCGTCGGCCTATCGCCCGGTATGAAACTTACCCGGCCGACGCCATCCCGGCGGGCGCTGTCTGGCGCAGGGCGAGGCGTCCCACGACGTAGTCCTTGACCTGGCGCACCGCCAACTCGCGCGATACGCTGCCCGGCCGCAGGCCAAGCCTAACCCACAGCCCGTCGATCAGTGCGGTGACGCCGATCACTATCTCGTCGGCCACGTCCGGCGATGTCAGGCCGCGCAAGCCGGACAACAGGTTCGAGCGCATGCGCGCGTGGATGACCTTCTGGATGCGCGCCAGCTTTTCGTCGCGGGGCACCTCGGCACAGAGCGACAGCCAGGCATGGCAGAGCGGCGGCCGGAACAGATGCTCCTCGAAATTGCCTTCGATCACCGCGTTGAGCCGTTCCATCGGCGTCCGCGCTCGCCGGAGCCTGGCGATCACCGCGTGGCAAAGGACCGCATTCGCCTCGCGCATGGCATGCTCGAACAGCTCCTGCTTGCTGCGGAAATAGTGCAGCACGATGCCTTTCGAGGCGCCGGCCTGGGCCGCCACCTTTTCCAGCGTCGCACCGGCAATGCCCTCGCGCTCCAGCACCGCGAAGGCCGCCTGCCGCAACTCCTTGCGGCGTATGTCGCTGAGACGCGTGAGTTTCATCGGATCGATCCAAGCATGGCGATTCCATGTTGACATTTTCGTCCACCTAGATCAACAATTGACCAATGGGACAATAATTTGACTAAATGGTCAATCAGAGGAGAGCCGATATGTTGCGAGTGCTTGCGAACGGGGTCTGTCTGGCTGCGTTGATGCTGGGTACCCAGGCGGCCCGAGCGGCCGAGGCCGAGCAGTGCAAGGCGGTCCGCATGGCGGAACCCGGCTGGAACGATCTCGCTTTCACCACAGGGGTCGCCTACGTCCTGCTCCAGGCGCTTGGTTACGAGCCGCAGAGCGAGGTGCTCGGCATCAACGTCATCTACGAGGGCATGAAGAACAGGGACCTCGATTTATTCCTCGGCTACTGGGACCCGGCGATGGTCACCTACTATGAGCCCTACAAGAAGGACGGCTCGATCGAGAATGTGCGCGTCAATCTGGTCGGCGCCAAATACACCTTCGCCGTGCCGACCTATGTCTGGGACGCCGGCGTCAAGGACCTGTCCGACCTGCACAAATTCGCCGACAAGTTCGGCAAGAAGATGTACGGCATCGAGCCGGGCTCCAACCAGCTGATGATGGACGCTATCGCCGATCCTCAGTTCGGCCTCGACGGCTGGCAGGTGGTCGAGTCGAGCGAAGCTGGCATGCTCTCGGAGGTCGGCTACGAGATCAAGGAGAAGCAATTCATTGTCTTCCAGGGCTGGGCGCCGCATCCCATGAACACGATGTACGACTTCAAGTACCTGACCGGCGGCGACAAGTTCTTCGGCCCTAATTTCGGCGCCGCGACGGTGACGACGCAGGTGCGCAAGGGTTTTCTGCAGGAATGCCCGAATGTGGCGCAGTTCCTGAAGAACCTCGCATTCGACATCGATATGGAGAATGTCGGCATGGGCTACCTGATCAATGACGGCATGAAGCCGGAGGAGGGGGCGTTGAAGTCGATCGCCTTGCACAAGGATCGTCTCGACGCTTGGCTCGCCGGTGTCGCCACTTTCGACGGCAAGCCAGGCCTCGCCGCGGTCAAGGAAAAGCTCGGACTGTGAGGCCGGCAGCTTTGGAACTGGCGCATCAGGAGGCCGAGCAGGACCCCTGGGCCGGCCGCAAGCAAATCGCCGGTGTCGGCGGTCTCGATCTTGCCTATGTCGAGGTCGCCGGTTCGGAGCCGCCGCTGCTCCTGGTTCATGGCTTCACCGACACCAGCCGCAGTTTTTCGCTGCTGGCGCCGCATCTTTCCGGGCGCCGACTGATCATGCCGGACCTGCGCGGCCACGGCGCCTCACAGGCGGGCGATGGTTATCGCATTGCTGACTTCGCAGAGGAC
>NZ_RZOT01000553.1:0-4005 GCF_003999085.1 Mesorhizobium sp. M4A.F.Ca.ET.090.04.2.1 | reverse complement strand
CCCATTTCCACACGCCGGGCGGGCTGGGCATCCGCGTCGATTCCGGCGTCTATTCCGGCTACAAGATCCCGCCCTATTACGACAGCCTGATCGGCAAGCTGATCGTGCACGGCCGCAACCGCGTCGAGTGTATGATGCGGCTGCGCCGAGCGCTGGACGAATTCGTCGTCGACGGCATCAAGACGACGCTGCCGCTGTTCCGCGACCTGGTCGGCAACCCCGACATCGCCAATGGCGACTACGACATCCACTGGCTGGAAAAATATCTGGCTAAAGAGGAATAGCCGCTGAACTTGCAGTTATAATGCCGCGATGACCCGTCCCTATGCGCCCGGCTATCGCATCCCGACCGACCTCTTGCTGAAGGCCTATGCCTCGGGCGTCTTCCCGATGGCCGAAAGCGCCAGCGATCCGGAAGTGTTCTGGGTGCGGCCGGAGACGCGTGGCATCATCCCGCTGGACAGGTTTCATACACCGCGCAGCCTGAAGAAGACGATCCGCAGACACCCCTTCGACATCCGCTATGATTTCGATTTCGAGGCGACAATCGACGGCTGCGCCGAGAGACGCGAGGAGCGCCGCTCGACCTGGATCAACGCGCCGATCCGCGAGGCTTACGTCGAACTCTATCGCCTCGGCCATTGCCATTCGGTCGAGGCCTGGCGCGAGGATCGGCTGGTCGGGGGCCTTTACGGCGTCTCGCTGGGGCGCGTCTTCTTCGGCGAAAGTATGTTCGCCAGGGAAACGGACGCCTCCAAGACCTGTCTTTATCACCTGGTCGAGCGCTTGAAGGCGCGCGGTTTCGCGCTGCTCGACACCCAGTTCACCACCGAGCACCTCAAGCGCTTCGGCGCCGTCGACGTGCCGCGCGGCCAGTATGAGAAGATGCTGGCCGAGGCCTTGAAGAGCGAAGCCATCTTCTCGCCATGAGGCCGTAGCGATCAGCCTTTTGCTGAAGCCTCTATCGGCGTTTGCGCATGGAACATCATCTTCCAGCCATTGGTTCGATGCACGTAGCCGGTGCTGACCAGCGCGTTGTAGATTTCGCCATTCTCGCGCGTCGCGTGCGCCTCGTAGGTCAGCATGACAATGTCGCTGCCGGGTTCGACCATGCCCTTTAGGTCGATGTCGAGATCGCGCCAGCGACGTGGCTTGCTGGCGGTTTTAGCCAGATCGGCATTGCTGATCGCATGCGCCATCTCCGGAAAGGCCACGAGGCATTCGGCATCGGCGTTGGCCGCATAGTAGGCCGCATCGCCGGTCCAGAATCCCCTTTCGAGGTCAAGCAATTCCTTCTTGCTGACCGTCATGTGCTTGGTTGCTGACATCGCAAGATCCTCCATGCGCAACAGTGCGCAATCGCTCTTTTGCCAACGTGTGGCGAACGAAGCGGTTCCCCGATTCTGCTGTTGGATCAGTTGGCCTCGCCGCTATCCGGCTCGGTCGCAGCCGGAGCGGCGGCGGCCTTCGGCTTGGACGTATCGACCTGTGACGCACCGGTCTTGGCGGCCTCGGGCGGCGGCACGTCCGACTTCTGCTTGCAACCCTTCAGCCAGACGTCATAGACGGCGTGCTCGACGGCGTTGAGGCCGGGGCTCTCGGCGAACATCCAGCCGGTGAAGATGCGGCGGATCTTGCGGTCGAGCGTGATCTCATCGACCTCGACGAAGGAATCGGTCTTCGGCTCCTCCGTCTCCGGCCGCGAATAGCAGATGCGCGGCGTCACCTGCAAAGCGCCGAACTGCACCGTCTCGTCGATATAGACATCGAAGGTGATGATCCGGCCGGTGATTTTGTCGATGCCGGCGAACTCGGCGACCGGATTGGTGATGCGCTCGGCAGCCACCGGCGCCGCCGGCGTCTGCGCAGCGGCAACCGTCACCGTGCAGGCGGCGACAGCGGCTGTTGCCGCGGCCGCGGCGCCCAACGAGATTCGGCTGAAGATGCTCATGCGGGATACCGGTGGTTGCGCCCGGAGTGATTCTTGCTCGCCCAAGGCTAGTCGCCGTTTTCAGATCA
This sequence comes from Mesorhizobium sp. M4A.F.Ca.ET.090.04.2.1, assembly GCF_003999085.1. Taxonomy (NCBI): domain Bacteria; kingdom Pseudomonadati; phylum Pseudomonadota; class Alphaproteobacteria; order Hyphomicrobiales; family Phyllobacteriaceae; genus Mesorhizobium; species Mesorhizobium sp. M4A.F.Ca.ET.090.04.2.1. The sequence goes on along the minus strand of NZ_RZOT01000553.1, from coordinate 1,986 downwards.
GCAAGCAGCTAAACGTCAATTGTGGCGACAAAGGACCGATCAGCACCTCGGCCGCCGATTACGAGCCGGGCGTCCAGGCGTCGTAGTCGCCGGTCACTTGCGGGCGGTGCTGGTTGGTCAGCACCGAGCCCTGCGGACGGTAGGCCGCAGGGCTGCCGGTGAGATTCGGCAAATGCGGCTTCTGCCATTCGCGCGGACGATAGTCGTCGCTCGGCGGCGCCACATCGACGCGATGATGAATCCAGCCGTGCCAGCCCGGCGGGATCTTCGAGGCTTCCGAATAGTCCCGGTAGATGACCCAGCGACGGGTGCGGCCTTCTGAATCGATGCCGCCCTCGTAATAGACGTTGCCGGCTTCGTCCTGGCCGACCTTCCTGCCGTGGCGCCATGTGTGGAACCGCGTTCCCAGCGTCTGGCTGTTCCACCAGGTGAAAAACTGCGTAAGGAAAGCTTTCATCCAAGTCCTCGCGGCGGCAGCGGCTGCGCCTTTCTCCTGCTTATGGCGTCACGCAATCGCGAAGGCAAGGGTTTTGCCGTGGGGCGCAATGTAAATGGTTCGTGCGCTAAATCGATACAGCCGCGCGGATAGCGTCAGCCCTGCTTGCCAAGCAGTTCCTGTCTTTCTAAAGCTCTGCTCGCCCGGCAACGGGCGCCTGGCCTGGTGCCCGGCCAAGGGAGGTGAAGATTCAAGACCTGTCCGCCAGTGGCCGGATCAGCGCCGACGCCATTCGCCGCCGCAAGGGCGGCGTGCCGATCGTCTGCCTGACCGCCTATACCTATCCTGTCGCCCGATTGCTCGATCCCCACGTCGACCTGCTTCTGGTCGGCGACAGTGTCGCCATGGTGCTGCACGGCCACAAGACCACGCTTGGCGCATCCCTGGAGATGATGATCGCGCACGGTCAGGCGGTGATGCGCGGCTCCGACAGGGCTTGCGTGGTCGTCGACATGCCTGCCGGCAGCTATGAGACGTCGGTGGCTGAGGCCGTCGCCTCGGCGCGGCGCATTGTCGAGGAGACGGGCTGCCAGGCGGTCAAGCTCGAGGGCGGCGTCGACATGGTCGGGCAGATCGCCGCGATCGTGGCCGGCGGCATCCCGGTCATGGGCCATATCGGCCTGCAGCCGCAATCGGTGGAAAAGGACGGCGGCTACAAGATCAAGGGCCGGACCGAAGACAATGTGGCCGCCCTGTTCCGCGACGCCGAAGCGGTGGAAAAGGCCGGCGCCTTTTCCGTGGTCATCGAGGGCACCGTCGAGAGCGTCGCGGCTGATCTTACCCGCGCCATCGCCATCCCCACCATCGGCATTGGCGCCAGCCGCGATTGCGACGGCCAAATCCTGGTCATCGACGACATGGTCGGCCTGACCGTCGACCGCGTACCGAAATTCGTCAAGGAATATGCCAGCCTGCGCGATGTCGTCTCGGACGCTGCCGCCCGCTACGCGGCGGAGGTGCGCGACCGCGCGTTTCCCGGCCCGGACCACGTCTTTGCCGCCACACCCGATAAGGACAAGGTATGAGTCGACCGATCGTCGCCGAAACGGTTCCCGCCCTTCGCGCGCAAATCCGCGACTGGCGGCGCGAGGGCCTCGGCATCGCCATGGTGCCGACCATGGGCGCGCTGCATGACGGCCATATCTCGCTGGTCAGGATGGCGCTCGAAAAGGCCGAGCGCTGCGTCGTCTCGATCTTCGTCAATCCGGCGCAGTTCGCCCCGACCGAGGATCTCGACAAATATCCGCGCCAGCTTGCCCGCGACCTCGAACGGCTGGCCGAAGCCGGCGCGCATCTCGTCTTCACGCCAGGCGTCGCGGAGATGTACCCGGCCGGCTTCGCCACCAGGATTTCGGTCGGCGGCCCCTCCTCCGGCCTGGAATCGGATTTCAGGCCTAGCTTCTTCGACGGTGTCGCCACCGTCGTGGCCAAGCTCTTCCTGCAAGCGGCTCCCGACTATGCGATCTTCGGCGAGAAGGACTATCAGCAGC
>NZ_RZOT01000552.1:0-4005 GCF_003999085.1 Mesorhizobium sp. M4A.F.Ca.ET.090.04.2.1 | reverse complement strand
GGTGCGCGGCGCCCTGGCGCCATTTGAAACGCTGAGAGCAGCGTTCGGCAACTAGCTAAGGTGTATTGAGACTCAGGTCAGGCCGAGTCGGAGTCGAAGACGGGCGCGAAGCGACCAAAACGGTGGTTTTCGAGAACCGGAGCGGAGCGTACTCGAGTACGTGAGCAGCGGAAGCGCAGAAAACCAGCGTTCGCAGGCCGGCCTCACCTGAATATCGGCACGCTTAAGGTAGCCGGAACCGATATTCCGTCACCTGATGATAGATCTGCCCCGGCCACAGCGTGGCCTGCGGGAAATAGGGCCGGTTCGGCGCGTCCGGCCAGACCTGCGCCTCCAGGCAGAGGCCTGAATAGGCCCTGTACTGACGCCCCTCCAGCCCTGCCGAGGACGGCGCCAGATACTGGCCGGTATAGAGCTGCAGACCGGGTTCCGTGGTCCAGACCTCCATCTCGACGCCCGATGAGGCGCCTTGCGCCCAGGCGGCCTGCTTGAGCGGCCCGTGCGTGGAGGCGAGGCAGAAGTTCAGGTCGTAGGGAAGCTGCTCGCCCTCGCTCTCCATGCGCAATGCCCGCGCCTGGCGGAAGTCGAACGGCGTGTCGTCGACCGGCTTCACCACGCCCGTCGGGATCATCTCCGCATCGACCGGCGTGTAGGCGCCGGCATTGAGCATCAGCCGATGGTCGAGGATATCGCCGGCGCCGCCGTCGTCGAGGTTAAAGTAAGAGTGCTGCGCGAGATTGCACAGCGTCGGCTCCTCGGAGGTCGTGGCGGTCAGTTCGACGCTGAGCGTGCCGGGGATTTTGAGCCGGTAGGTGCAGGTTACGTCGAGCGCGCCGGGAAAGCCCATCGTGCCGTCAGCGTCATGCAAGGTCAGCGTGACGAAATCCCGGCCATGCAGCGAGACCGTCCACGGACGGTGGAAATAGCCTTCCGAGCCGCCATGCAGCGTGTGCTTGTCGAGGAAGTTGCGCTCTGTCTGGTAGCGCTTGCCGGCGATGGTGAAGCGGCCATCGCGGATGCGGTTGGCGAAGCGGCCGACCACGGCGCCGAAGAAGGCCCTGTCGGTCTCATAGGGCTCGAAACGGTCGTAGCCCAGCACCAGCGGCGCGTCGTGGCCGGCAAGCCGCAGATCCTGGACGATGGCGCCAAGCCCGATGATGTTGGCGGTGAGGCCGCCGCCGCGAATGGTGAAACGGCGCACGGGTTCGCCCGCCTGCGTCGTGCCGAAGACTTCGCCGTCCTTCATCGTCATGCCCGAAAGTCAGTTCGTTGATCTGTCGACTCAGCCGGTCCCGGCCGGGTTGGATTATGGGAAAGGCAGGCCTTGCGCCTGCCCTTCCGTTTGCTGTCAGAGGCCGAGGCCGCCGATGCAGACATATTTGGTGTCGAGATAGTCCTCGATACCCTGATGTCCGCCTTCCTTGCCGAGACCGGATTCCTTGACGCCGCCGAACGGCGCTTCCGGTGTGGTGATCAGGCCCTCATTGACACCGACCATGCCGTATTTCAGCCCTTCCATGACGCGGAATGCGCGGCCGAGATCGCCGGTGTAGAAATAGCAGGCGAGGCCGAATTCGGTGTCGTTGGCGAGCGCGATCGCCTCTTCCTCGGTCTCGAACTTGAACACCGGAGCGACCGGGCCGAAGATCTCTTCCTTCATGAAGCGCATCGTCGGCGTGGCATTGGCGATCACCGTCGGCTGGAAGAACGAACCGCCGAGTGCATGGCGCTTGCCGCCGGCCACCACCTTGCCGCCCTTCGACGTGGCGTCGGCGATCAGTTCCTCGACCTTCTCGACCGCCTTGTCGTCGATCAGCGGTCCCTGCTGCACACCCTCTTCAAGGCCGGACCCGACCTTCAGATTGTTGCTTGCCGCGGCCAGCTTCTCGACGAACTTGTCGTAGACGCCGGCCTGCACGAGGAAGCGGTTGGTGCACACGCAGGTCTGGCCGGAATTGCGGTATTTGGCGGTGATGGCGCCGGTGACGGCGCGGTCGATGTCGGCGTCGTCGAAGACGATGAACGGCGCATTGCCGCCGAGCTCCATCGACACTTTCTTGACCGTCACGGACGACTTCTGGATCAGGATCTTGCCGACTTCGGTCGAGCCGGTGAAGGTGATCTTCTTGACCAGCGGGTTGGCGCAGATCTCGTCGCCGATCTCGGCGGCCGAACCGGTCAGGATGTTGATGACGCCCTTGGGGAAGCCGACCTCCTCGGCAAGCGCGCCCCAGGCGAGGCCCGAATACGGCGTCTGCGAGGCCGGCTTGACCACCGCGGTGCAGCCCGCGGCGAGCGCCGGGCCGAGCTTGCGGGCGAGCATCGAGGACGGGAAGTTCCACGGCGTGATGGCGGCGATGACGCCGACCGGCTCCTTGGTCACCAGGATGCGGCGGTCGCCCCAGGGCGACGGCACGATGTCGCCGTAGGTGCGCCGGCCTTCCTCGGCGAACCACAGTATGTAGGCGGCGGCCGAGCCGATCTCGCCCTTCGATTCAAACAGCGACTTGCCCTGCTCTATGGTCAAGAGTTCCGCGAGCACGTCCTGATTGTCCATCATCGCGTCGTGCAGCTTGCGCAAAAGCTTCGAGCGCTCGAGCGCGGTGGTCTTGCGCCAGCTCTTGAAGGCTTCCTCGGCGGCCTCGATGGCGCGGCGCGTCTCGGCCCTGCCGGCCTTCGGCACGGTGCCGATCTTGAGGCCGGTGGCCGGATTGTTGACGTCGACCGTCTGGCCGCTGTCGGCCTGCACCCATTCACCGTTGATGAGATTGGCCTGGCGCATGAAATGGCTGGTTTTCTGAAGCATGGTCTGGCCTCCGTTCGGCGCGCTGATCGGCCGTTTTTCTGGATATCTTCAATGCGCGTGCGCGATGTCCGCACGCTGGAGCCACTGCTCTTAACCTAGGGAAAGGCCGGCAAGCAATCGCAAGATGGCATATAGGGGTTGGACCAGCAAAGGCGAGAGTTGGCCGGCCGCTCCCCTATCCGAAGACGTGGAGAACCACCGTCAGCCAGAAGGACGTGGTCACCACCGCGCTCGCCGTCGCGATGGTTATCTGGTTCGACGCCAGCGCCTGGCCGGTGTTGAACTGGACGGCGATCAGGTAGGAATTGATGCCCGAGGGCAGAGCCGCCGCCACCACCGCCACCTTGGCCGTCAGCGGCGGCAGGCCAAGCACCCAGACCAGGCCAAGCACTAGCCCCGGCATCAGGAACAGTTTCAGCGCCGACAGCGCCAGCGCCGGCCGGATGTTGCCGGAGATGCCGAAGCGGCGCAGGCTGAGCCCCATGGCGAACAGCGCCACCGGCCCGGCGGTATCCGCCAGGGCATCGACCACACGCGAGACGAGCTCCGGCAGCGGCGCGCCGCTCAGGCGGAAGGCAAGTCCGGCGAGTATGCCGATGATCAGCGGATTGAGGAACAGCCGCCTGAGGAAGCTGGTGACGACACGCAGCGGATGCGCGGGCTCGCCGGCGCCGCGGCCGAACATCTCGAACAGGACGATCGAGGCCATCATCGTGACCGGCAGGTGGACGGAGACCAGCAGCGACAGGACCTCGAAGCCGCTCGGTCCGAATATGCCGAGGATGAAGGGCGCGCCGAGCAGGACGATGTTGGAATAGCCAGACGACACGCCGCCGACGATGCCCGTGCGCGAATCCCTGCCGAAGACCCGCGTGGTGACGAGATGCCCCACCGCCCAGGTGATCGCGACCGCCGTGAAATAGGCGCCCCACAGCGACCATGGCGCCACGCCGTGGAAGTCGGACTTCACCATCGTTTGGAACAGAAGCAGCGGCATCGCCACGTTGATGGCGAATTCGGAGATGCCCTCGCCGCTCGCCGGCTTCAGATAGCCGGTGAAGCCGGCAAGGTAGCCGAGCGCGACGAGGCTGAAGACGAAGAGGACGGTTTCGGTGAGCGGAGACATTTTTCCCGTGATAGGCGAGCCCCGTTTGCAACGCAATCGCGCCGGCCGAGGAAGGCCCACCCGCTTCCTGCCC
>NZ_RZOT01000551.1:0-4026 GCF_003999085.1 Mesorhizobium sp. M4A.F.Ca.ET.090.04.2.1 | reverse complement strand
CCGTCGGCGACTCCCGCACCGTCACAGAGGCCACAGCCTTTACTTCCGTATGGTCGGCGGCAGCGTTCACCGGCCGCTTTTCGGCCTCCAATATGTCGAAGCGCACCGTCGCCTTGTTGGCGAGCAATGCGCCGCGCCAGCGGCGCGGGCGGAACGGACTGACCGGTGTCAGCGCAAGCAGAGGCGCGTCGAGCGGCAGGATCGGTCCGTGCGCGGAGAGGTTATAGGCCGTCGAACCGGCCGGCGTCGCGATCATCACGCCGTCGCAGTTCAGTTCCTCCAGCCGCACCTGCTCGTCCACCGTGATGCGGATCTTGGCTGTCTGGTAGGACTGGCGCCACAGCGCCACCTCGTTGATCGCCAGCGCCGATACCGTTTCGCCCTCGCGCGTCACCGCCAGCATCTCCAGCGGACGGATGGTTTCGGCGACGGCGGCGGCGATACGTTCCTCGAGGCCGCCGGCCCGGTATTCGTTCATCAGGAAACCGATGGTGCCACGGTTCATGCCGTAGACCTTCTTGCCCGTGCTCATCGTGTCGCGGAGCGTCTGCAGCAGGAAGCCATCGCCGCCGAGGGCCACGACGATCTCGGCCTCTTCGACCGATGTCTGGCCATAATGCGACGACAGGCTTTCCAGTGCCGCCCTGGCGTCGGCGGTGTCGGACGAGACGAAGGCGAAACGGCTGGTGGCTTTGCTCATGGCTTTCCGATGACGACCGGCTGGCGGCGACCGGTTCGCGGCCGCGCCAGCGCCGGGGTAGCATGGGCCGCCCGCATGTGCAAAGGGCGGCGGTGTTCGCCAATGGCCGCCAAAAGGACCGCTCGCGCATTGTGTCGGCCAACAGGCGAACGTGATGGTTAAGGCGGAGCTTAAGCTCTCGTAAAGCCGGATCGGTCATGTTAGCCGGCAGTGGATGGTTGGTGGGGGCTAGCCAGTCGAGAGCTGTCTATTGCCGGTGACACGCCTAATCATCGTCTTCCTGATGCTGGGAAGTTTTGCCCTCGTTTTCGCCGAGTTGGTGCGCCGCTCGGAGGATATGAGCTTCCGACCCGAGCCGACTGCTTCGCGCTGCGGCGACGCAGCTGGGACGCCCTGTCCGCAAAGGTCGCTGTAAGACCGCTGCGCCAAGCCACCGCGCAATCTACGACCACCGCAAGCACACCGAACATGCCGGCGAGAATAATCAGGTTGACAGTTTTGGCGCGCATATGCCCAAGCCCTGTGGTGCGGAATTCGCCTCCGTTGTCATCAACTCCTGTAGGCTGGGCCTGATGGACTGCATCCCGGTTCGATACTCGCAGTCACTCGGTAGCCGGACTGTGAAGCCGACCTCCCGCAAGCTCGCCGCGATCCGCTCGGCGCTGCCATTGGCATTGGCTTAGGCCGGCGAACCGTCATAGGTCGGACCGGCGACGACCAAGGCGATACGCTCCTCGCCGCGCGCGGCGAGGAAGAGCGCCATGGTCATCAGCAGCACTGCCGCCAGAAAAAGGCGCGTAACCCCCGACCCTGTAAACCGCGGCTGTTCACGCCGAAGCTTGCCCAATCCGTCTATGGCCTCGCGTTTGACGATACATGACACGTTTGCCGGCGCATCGGCGCGTCAATTCCGGTTGCCGATGGCCGAAAGAGGCCTCTGGCAGGGCGCTTGCCGTCCCAATCAGCGATTGTGCCTTCAACGGGCCAACCGGGTAATGTCGCCTAAAAGATATTGACTGTATGTTTAGTTATAGTTATTCCTTGCATTGAGTTGGCCAGCTGGCGTCCGCCGGTGAATGGCCACGCAGGAACGGGAACTATCTTCATTGGACCGAGGCCGCATTTGTGGCCGGTCCCAACAATGGGAGAAGCAGCATGAACTGGAAATCGACCGCGACGGCCGCCGGGCTGTCGCTGATGGCCGCGACGGGCATGGCCCGCGCCGACGGCGAGCTCAACATCTACAATTGGGGCAACTACACTAACCCCGACCTCATCAAGAAGTTCGAGGAGACCTACAAGGTCAAGGTGACTGTCACCGATTACGACTCGAACGACACAGCGCTGGCCAAGGTGCGCCAAGGCGCTTCGGGCTACGATATCGTCGTGCCATCGGCCAGTGTCATGCCGATCTGGATAAGCGAAGGGCTGCTGCTGGAGACCGACCCCAACAAGATGGAGAACTTCAAGAACGTCGATCCAAAATGGGTCGACGTTCCGTTCGATCCAGGCCGCAAATACACCGTTCCATGGCAGTGGGGCACGACCGGTGTGTCTGTAAACAAGTCGGTGTATTCCGGCGACCCGAACACGTCGGCAATTTTCCTCGACCCGCCCGCCGAGCTCGTCGGCAAGATCAATGTCGTGCCGGAGATGGGCGACATCCTTTTCCTCACCATCTCCTATTTCGGCGGCGAATACTGCACCGACGACAAGCAGGTGCTGAAAAAGGTGCGTGACAAGCTGGTCGAGGCCAAGGCGAAATGGCTTTCCTTCGATTATGCGGCCGTCGATGGCCTCGGCAGGGGCGACATCGCGGCCGGCGTGAACTGGAACGGCATATCGCTGCGCGAGCGGCTGGAGAACGACAAGATCGTCTATGGCTATCCGAAGGAAGGCTATCCGATCTGGATGGACAATGTCGCGGTTCTCAAGGACGCAAAGAATGTCGAGAACGCCAAGCTGTTCCAGAACTTCATCATGGATCCGAAGAACGCGGCGATGATCTCGGCCTTCGCGCACTACGCGAACGGCATCAAGGGATCCGAGCCCTTCATGCCGGACGACATGAAGGGGGCGCCGGAGGTCGAGGTTCCGGCTGAATTCGCCGCCAAGGGCAAGTTCATGCCGGCCTGTCCGCCGGACGTGCAGGCGCTTTATACGAAGATCTGGACCGACCTTCAGAAATAGCCGCGCCGAAACCGTTCCGGCCACAGTCGCCGGACCGCGTGCGGTCCGCCGACCGCAGGAGACTGCCCATGACCAATCTCGATCTCTGCTACATGCCGGCGAGCGAAGCGCTGCGGCGGTTCAAGGCAAAGCAGCTCTCGCCTGTGGAGCTGATGCAGGCGGTCATCGACCGCGCCGAGGCGACGAAGGAGACGATCAACTGCTTCACCTTCACGCATTTCGACGAGGCGATGAAGCTGGCCAGGAAAGCAGAGGCGAAATACGCCAGGGGCGCCCGGACCGGAGCTCTCGAAGGACTGCCGATCGGCATCAAGGATGAGAGCTATATCAAGGGCAAGCCGACTTCGCATGGCTCGCTGCTGACCAGGGATGCCGTATGCGGCCATACTTCGACGATGAACGAGCGCATCATCAAGGCGGGCGGCATCGTCCATGCGCGCACGGCGACGCCCGAATTCAGCTGCGCCGGCTACACCTGGTCGAGGCGGTGGGGCGTCACCCGCAATCCGTGGAATCCGGACTTCACGCCCGGCGGTTCGTCCGGGGGTGCCGCAGCGACGCTGGCTTCGGGCACATCCGCGATAGCGACCGGTTCGGACATCGCCGGGTCGATCCGCATCCCCGCATCGGCCTGCGGCCTTGTCGGTTTCAAGCCGCCCTACGGTCGCAATCCCGACGAGCCGCCGTTCAATCTGGACTTCTATTGCCACACCGGACCGCTGGCGCGAAACGTTGGGGATGCGATCCTGCTGCAGAACGTCATGGCGGGACCGAGCCCGCTGGACATCGCCACACTGCGCCCGAAGCTGCGCCTGCCGCTCGACTACAAGCCCATCAAGGGCTGGAAGATTGCTTTCTCGATGGATCTCGGCTCCTTCGAAGTGGACGCCGATGTGCGCAGGAACACGCTTGCCGCATGCGATGTCTTCCGCTCGCTCGGCGCCACGGTCGAGGAAGTCGATCTGGGCTGGGGCGACGAGGTGCTCAAGGCCGGCATGGCCTATCTCGAGCATCTCTTCGGCGCCTCGCTGTCGCAGCTGCTCGAGGAGCATGGCGACGACATGACCAGCTATGCGCGTCGGTTTGCCGAGGAGGGGCAGAAGTCGAAGGCCACGGACTTTGTCGGAACCCTGGAG
>NZ_RZOT01000550.1:0-4034 GCF_003999085.1 Mesorhizobium sp. M4A.F.Ca.ET.090.04.2.1 | reverse complement strand
ACCGGAGATCGCGCGGGCGGCGGCGGAAGCGGCCGCCCGGCAAAGCTACGGCAAGCTGGTCGCCTTTCTCGCGGCGCGCACGCGCGATGTCGCCGGCGCCGAGGACGCGCTGGCGGATGCCTTCGCGGCGGCGCTCGAGCGCTGGCCGCAGACCGGCGTGCCCGAAAAGCCGGACGCCTGGCTGCTCGCGGTGGCGCGCCGACGGGGCGTCGATGCGGTGCGGCGGCGGCAAACCGGCGAGGCGGCGCGCGATCATCTCAAGCTGATCGCCGAGGAGGTGGAGGCCCGCATGACCGACGAAGAGCTGCCGGACGAACGGTTGCGGCTGATGTTTGCCTGCGCCCATCCGGCGATCGAGGCCAGCGTGCGCGCGCCGCTGATCCTGCAGACCATCCTTGGCTTCGACGCGGCGACCATCGCTTCGGCCTTCCTGGTCTCGCCGGCGACGATGGGCCAGCGCCTGGTGCGCGCCAAGACCCGGATCCGCGAGATCGGCATTCCGTTCCGGGTGCCGGAGCGGGCCGAGCTCGGCGAGCGGCTGGACGCGGTGCTGGAGGCGATCTACGCCGCCTTCGCCGAAGGCTGGACCGATCCTGCCGGCACCGAGACGCGGCGCCGCAACCTCGCCACCGAGGGCATCTGGCTCGGCCGGCTGGCGGCCTCGCTGATGCCGGACGAGCCGGAGGCGGTAGGGCTTCTGGCACTGATGCTGTTTGCCGAAGCGCGGCGGGCAGCGCGACGCAGCCCGGAAGGTGACTTTGTGCCGCTTGCCGAGCAGGACACCGCGCTCTGGGACGACACGCTGATCGACGAGGCGGAAGACCTGCTCGAACGTGCCGCCGCCAAGGGGATCATCGGCCGCTACCAGCTGGAGGCGGCCGTGCAATCGGCCCACACGGCGCGGCGGCGCGGCGGCCGCACCGACTGGGCAGCGATCCGCCAGCTTTACGACGCGCTGCTGGCCGTCGCCGGCTCGCCTGTTGTGGCGATCAACCGCGCCGTGGCGATCGCCGAGGATGAGGGCGCTGCGGCCGGGTTGGCAGCGCTTTACGTGCTGGGTGACGACAAGCGGCTGGTTGACTATCAGCCCTATTGGGCTGCCCGCGCCGGCCTGCTGGCGAGGCTCGGCACGACCGGATTGGCGGCCGAGGCTTACGACCGCGCGATCGGCCTCGAACGGGACCCGGCCGTGCGCCGCTTCCTGCAGGAAAAGCGGGCGAAGCTCACAGCGGGCAGCAACTAGGCCGCGGCGCGATTAGAGCGCCGCCAGCCAACTCCCATCTCTTCCATTTGGGATGGTGCTTTCCGGAAAGGCCTCGGCTTTCTGCTCGATGGGCTCTCTCCAGGACAAGGTTCCGGCCTGCTATGATGGCCTTTTCCCGGCAACCTCGTAAGAGGCCGCTCACCACATCGCGTGGGCGGCATTCAGTTTGTGGATCAGCTCATGATCGCGCAGCCTGGCCCACAGGCGCTCGATATCGGGCCAGGCAGCGGCGACCTTGCCGATCTCGGGATGCCAGGCCACCAGCATGATCAGGTAGATGTCGGCCAGCGATAGCTGCTCGCCCACCAGCCAGTCGCGGCCGGCGAGGGCCTTGTCGAGGATGGCAAAGCCGCGCTCCGTCTCGTTCAGCGCGGCCTGTTTCACCGCCTCCACGCCGTCCGGCGTCACGGTGTAGCGATGGGCATAATAGTAGCGCAGCCCCGCCGGGTAGAGGACCGACGACATGAAGGCCATCCAGCGCAGGAAGTCGGCGCGGGCCGGCGAACCCGCCGCCGGCGCCAGCCCGGCTTCCGGATGGCGCTCGGCGAGCAGAATGCAGATCGCCGCCGATTCGGTGATCGATCGGCCGTCCGGCAAGGTCAGCACCGGCACCTGGTTCAACGGGCTGATGTCGAGGAAGGCCTGGTCGGGCGGGTCCTTCTTCGGCACGTCGATCTGGTCAAACGGCGCGCCGGCCAGGGCAAGCGCCGCCTCGACGACGAAGCCGCCGCTGCCGGGGCGTGTGTAAAGTCTGTACATCAATCCCTCCCAACCGCCCGCGCGGGGCCGGTTGAGGTTTGCACCGGAAGCGGTGCCGCGCTCAAGCGCGGCGCGGACGCCACACGGGTTTTTTCAGCGGTCCAGCGTCCCGCGACCGTTCATTGAGGAGGCTTACGCCCCCAGCCCGTCGAACAGGATGGTCGACAGGTAGCGTTCGGCGAAGGACGGGATGACGACGACCAGGGTCTTGCCCTTGTTCTCTGGCCGCGAGCCGACGACGATCGCCGCCTGCAGCGCGGCGCCCGACGAGATGCCGACCGGCACGCCTTCGAGGCGGGCGACAAGCCGCGCATTGGCGACGGAATCCTCGTTGGAGACCCTGACAATCTCGTCATAGATCGTGGTGTCGAGGATCTTCGGCGCGAAGCCGGCGCCGATGCCCTGGATCTTGTGCGGGCCGGGCTGGCCGCCGGACAGCACCGGCGAAGCCTCCGGCTCGACGGCGACGACATGCAGCGAGGGCTTGCGCTTCTTCAGCACCTGGCCGACGCCGGTGATGGTGCCGCCGGTGCCGATGCCGGCGACGAAGATGTCGACCTCGCCCTGGGTGTCGTTCCAGATCTCCTCGGCCGTGGTGCGGCGGTGGATCTCGGGGTTGGCCGGATTCTCGAACTGCTGCGGGATGATGGCGTCGGGCAAGGTGGCGGCAAGCTCGTCGGCCTTGGCGATGGCGCCCTTCATGCCCTTGGGACCTTCGGTCAGCACCAGTTCGGCGCCGAGCAGCGCCAGCATCTTGCGCCGCTCGACCGACATCGTCTCCGGCATGGTCAGGATCAGCTTGTAGCCCTTGGCGGCGGCGGCGAAGGCGAGCGCAATGCCGGTGTTGCCGGAGGTCGGCTCGATCAGCGTCGTCCTGCCGGGGGCGATCCTGCCAGAGGCTTCCAGCGCCTCGATCATGGCAACGCCGATACGGTCCTTGACCGAGGCGATCGGGTTGAAGAATTCGAGCTTGGCCAGGAGATTGGCGACGACGCCCTTTTCCTTCGCGAACTTGTCGAGCCGCACCAGGGGGGTGTCGCCGATCGTCTCGGTGATCGAATTGAAGACGCGGCCGCGGCCGGGCACGCGCGCGGAGGTGACGGGCTTGTTCATTGTTTCGCTCCCAGGACAGGCAATTGCATCAGCGACAGAATAGGGCTTTCAGCCGCGCAAGATAGGCTGCCGGTCGAAAATATCCGAGTGGGGCGCGTGCTGAAAACGCTGCCGCCCCGGAATAGCATTTTCCGGATCGGCTTGTTTCCGGAATGGTTTGGCCGAAACGGAAGCGCGATGAGACGGGTGCTCTATTGCCTGGCCGCGATCGCCGCCGCCGCGCCGACCATGAAGCCGGCGGCCGTGCGGTTCAGCGCCTTCAGCGCGCGCGGCGACTTCAGAAACCAGCGCGCCTTCGCAGCGAGCGCCAGATAGGGCACCAGCACGACCAAGAGGACAATGACGGTGAGCGCGACGAGGATGCCATAGTCGGCCAGCGTGATCGTCTTCAGGTCGACGATGGTCGGCGTGATGGCGAGGTAGAAGATCATCGTCTTCGGATTGCCGAGCGTCACCGTGAGGCCGGCAAGGAAGGAGGCGACGAGCCCGCCCTTGCCCTTTCGCGCCTCGACAGTCTCCGGCGTGATGCCGCTGGTCCAGAAGCGCCAGCCGAGGAAAGCGAGATAGGCGACGCCGGCCCATTTGATGGCGAGAAAAACCATGCCGAAAGTCTGCGCGACGAAGGCAAGACCGAGCATGACGGCGGTGAGATAGGTGAGATCGCCGAGGATCAGGCCAAACGACATCGCCAGCGACGAACGGAAGCCGGAACCCAGCGCCCGCGCCACAAGCGCGGTGACGCCGGGGCCCGGAATGGCAGCGGCGATGCCGAGGGCGGCGCTGTAAGCGACAAATCCGGTGAGCGTCATGGCTTTCGGTCCAGATGAGTGCGCCTTGTCGCATACATCCGAATGGAATTGAATTTCCTGAGGACTGGATTCGATTGCACCAGATCTCG
>NZ_RZOT01000054.1:12500-16867 GCF_003999085.1 Mesorhizobium sp. M4A.F.Ca.ET.090.04.2.1 | reverse complement strand
TCATAGAGCTGTCCGAGTTCGGCTTCCGCCATGGGATGAAAGACAACCCGATTACTCCATTCCCTACTTGGCTTTCGCCTGCTTCGCGCGATGACGCGCTTCAAGCTGGGAAAAAACCGTTTCGGCGGGAACTCTCTTCGCCGGATCTTGCTGAAGCTCGGCCAGGCGCCCCGGGACCTCCTCGCGCAGCCATTTCTCCCGCTCCGCCTCGAAGTCCTCGAGCATGCGCAGACCGGCGCGGACGACCTCGCTGGCATTGTTGTAGCGGCCTGATTCGAGCTGCTTCCTGATGAAGCTCTCGTAGTGGTCGTTCAGAGCATAATTGGGCATGGCAACCTCTGGAAAAAGATGTCCGGCCATAGGAACCATAGCAATAGATGTCAGCTATTGCCAGCATTGGCCGATTCGGCCGATCTCTGCCTCTGATTCGGGGATTATCCCGCAGGGCTTGATTCGCCGATTCGGCAGAACCGAGATATCGCCTCGGCCCCGATGACGCCGGCGCGATCGAGCAATCTGGTGCAATCGACAGCTCCGACGATCTACTCTCGCCATACAGGCGGGACGACGGGCACTGAAGCCGGTTGAGAAGGAGGCCCGCCGGCTAAGTTCATTTCACATCTGGTTGCGGTCGCCGCTCCGATTCGGGCTTTCGCTGTTCGCTTCGGCTCTGGATCAGGCGGAGCTCGTCCGCGGTGTCGGCCTCCCCTCCTTTGCGGGCACCAGACGAGAGCAATCGGCCGGGCGGCCAAAGCAAATCGGCCCCCCGTTTTGGTATTTGGTTGCGGGGACAGGATTTGGCTTTTTTGTCGCCGCGGCGTCGGCCTTGCCTCGTTGCGGGCCGCTGATGCGGGTTAAGATCGCCGGCCATTGCGACCAAATACAAAACGGCCCGCGCGAGGCGGGCCGTTTTGTATTTGGTTGCGGGGACAGGATTTGAACCTGTGACCTTCAGGTTATGAGCCTGACGAGCTACCGGGCTGCTCCACCCCGCGTCAACTACGAGCAAGCGTTAGCTTGCGTCCTTAGAGGTAAGTTTGAGCTTACCGGAATCAAGAGGCCTGCCAAATGAAAGGGCCGCTTGCGCGGCCCGGGATCCCGTTTGGCGGGCCTATCGTAATGAGAAGATGAACGTGCGTTTGGCAGACCTGGCAGCGACCTACTCTCCCGCGTCTTGAGACGAAGTACCATCAGCGCTGGAGCGTTTCACGGCCGAGTTCGGAATGGGATCGGGTGCAGCCGCTCCGCCATAACCACCAGGTCGGCGAAACGCACGTTGTTCGAGAAGCTGTTTTTTGTGCCTTGGATGTTCATTTGGCCTGGCACCTTTCGAAGCGAAGCTTCGCAAGGCCGACCGGCCGTCGGCGCCGATGCGCCGCACCCACGTAGCGCCGCCCGAAGGGCGGAACAAGCGTGAGTGAGAACAAAGATGGATATTAGGAATGAGAACGATCAAGCCGATCGAACTATTAGTACCGGTAAGCTTCAAGCGTTGCCGCTCTTCCACACCCGGCCTATCAACGTGGTCGTCTTCCACGGTTCTCAGGGAATACTCGTTTCAAGGTGGGTTTCCCGCTTAGATGCCTTCAGCGGTTATCCCGTCCGGATATAGCTACCCTGCTATGCGGCTGGCGCCACAACAGGTCCACCAGAGATCCGTCCATCCCGGTCCTCTCGTACTAGGGACAGATCCTTTCAATATTCCTACACCCACGGCAGATAGGGACCGAACTGTCTCACGACGTTCTGAACCCAACTCACGTACCGCTTTAAATGGCGAACAGCCATACCCTTGGGACCTGCTCCAGCCCCAGGATGCGATGAGTCGACATCGAGGTGCCAAACAACCCCGTCGATATGGACTCTTGGGGGTCATCAGCCTGTTATCCCCGGCGTACCTTTTATCCGTTGAGCGATGGCCCTTCCACGCGGGACCACCGGATCACTATGACCGACTTTCGTCTCTGCTCGACTTGTCAGTCTCGCAGTCAGGCAGGCTTATGCCATTGCACTCAGCGAACGATTTCCGACCGTTCTGAGCCCACCATCGCGCGCCTCCGTTACTCTTTAGGAGGCGACCGCCCCAGTCAAACTACCCACCATACATTGTCCCGGACCCGGATAACGGGCCGCGGTTAGACATCCATAGAGATAAGGGTGGTATTTCAAGGGTGGCTCCACCAAGGCTGGCGCCCTGGCTTCAAAGCCTACCACCTATCCTACACATGCCACTACGAATGCCAATGTAAAGCTATAGTAAAGGTGCACGGGGTCTTTCCGTCTAACCGCAGGAACCCCGCATCTTCACGGGGAATTCAATTTCACTGAGTCTATGCTGGAGACAGCGGGGAAGTCGTTACGCCATTCGTGCAGGTCGGAACTTACCCGACAAGGAATTTCGCTACCTTAGGACCGTTATAGTTACGGCCGCCGTTTACTGGGGCTTCGATTCAGAGCTTGCACCCCTCCTCTTAACCTTCCAGCACCGGGCAGGCGTCAGACCCTATACGTCGCCTTGCGGCTTCGCAGAGCCCTGTGTTTTTGATAAACAGTCGCTACCCCCTGGTCTGTGCCACCCTCCTCTGCTTGCGCAGAAAAGGGTCACGCTTCTTCCGAAGTTACGCGTGCAATTTGCCGAGTTCCTTCAGCATAGTTCTCTCAAGCGCCTTGGTATACTCTACCAGACCACCAGTGTCGGTTTCGGGTACGGTCTATAAGGAGGAGCTATTTCCTGGAACCGCTCCGCTGCCCAACCAATCCGATAAGGTTGAACAACTTGTGCAATCCGTCACTACCTCCAGGCCCACGAATATTAACGTGGTTCCCATCGACTACGCGTTTCCGCCTCGTCTTAGGGGCCGGCTAACCCTGCTCAGATTAACTTTAAGCAGGAACCCTTGGTCTTTCGGCGGGGGAGTCTCTCACTCCCCTTACGTTACTCATGTCAGCATTCGCACTTCTGATACCTCCACCGCCCCTCACGGGTACGGCTTCATCAGCTTACAGAACGCTCCGCTACCGCTCGTGATTGCTCACGAACCCTAAGCTTCGGTGTATGGCTTTAGCCCCGTTACATTTTCGGCGCAAAGACCCTTATTTAGACCAGTGAGCTGTTACGCTTTCTTTAAATGATGGCTGCTTCTAAGCCAACATCCTGGTTGTTTTGGGATCCTCACATCCTTTCCCACTTAGCCATAACTTGGGGACCTTAGCTGTAGGTCAGGGTTGTTTCCCTTTTCACGACGGACGTTAGCACCCGCCGTGTGTCTGCCGACTAGTACTCCCAGGTATTCGGAGTTTGGTTAGGTTTGGTAATCCGGTGAGGACCCCTAGCCCATCCAGTGCTCTACCCCCTGGGGTATTCGGTCGACGCTCTACCTAAATAGATTTCGCGGAGAACCAGCTATTTCCGAGTTTGATTGGCCTTTCACCCCTAGCCACAAGTCATCCCGAACTATTGCAACAGTTATGGGTTCGGTCCTCCAGTAAGTGTTACCTTACCTTCAACCTGCTCATGGCTAGATCACTCGGTTTCGGGTCTAATGCGACGAACTGAACGCCCTGTTCAGACTCGCTTTCGCTGCGCCTACACCTATCGGTTTAAGCTTGCTCGTCACACTAAGTCGCTGACCCATTATACAAAAGGTACGTGGTCACCCTTGCGGGCTCCCACTGTTTGTAGGCAATCGGTTTCAGGTACTCTTTCACTCCCCTTGTCGGGGTGCTTTTCACCTTTCCCTCACGGTACTAGTTCGCTATCGGTCATGCACGAGTACTTAGGCTTGGAAGGTGGTCCTCCCAATTTCAGACAGGATTTCACGTGTCCCGCCTTACTCGAGGACGATTGATCGCATTACGCGTACGGGGCTGTCACCCGCTATGGCCCAACTTTCCAGAAGGTTCCGCTTGTCTCTCAATCGCCACTGGCCTGGTCCGGGTTCGCTCGCCACTACTTCCGGAGTCTCGGTTGATGTCCTTTCCTACGGGTACTTAGATGTTTCAGTTCCCCGCGTTCGCCACTTTATCCCTATGTATTCAGGATAAGTTACCTATTATCGATACTTGGAAACCACAGCGGCAGATCGCTCTGCAGCTCTGATTTTCCAAGTACCTTAGGTGGGTTTCCCCATTCGGAAATCTACGGATCAAAGGGTATTCGCACCTCCCCGTAGCTTATCGCAGCGTATCACGTCCTTCATCGCCTGTGCATGCCAAGGCATCCACCAATTGCCCTTAAGACACTTGATCGTTCTCATTGCCAATATCCATCTGCGCGATCCAAAGGATCGTCGCTTCAGCCCTCCCCTTGCGAGGTTAGCTAAGCGCGACCTCGAAGAGATCGTCGCCTGAACCAGATCCTGTGCGGG
>NZ_RZOT01000054.1:0-7500 GCF_003999085.1 Mesorhizobium sp. M4A.F.Ca.ET.090.04.2.1 | reverse complement strand
GAGCGAATCGCATATCGCCCGCGACGAATCAGTTTCGTGACGAATCAGCCGGTGATTCATCCGCGCTGCGCGGCCACGGCAGCGCCTGGCCGGAAACGGTCATCCAGGCGATGACGGCCGCAAGCAGGCAGAGCAGCGTGGTGACGGCGGCGACGGCCGCGAAAGCCACGTCGCTGGCGGCGAGCCGTGCTGCGTCGAGATCCGGCGCGAGCCCCGCTGGCGCCTGTTGTCCGAAACCTGGAATGCCGGGCGCGGCGCCGGTGCTCAGCCCGTAGACCCAGGCCGCCAGCGAGCCCATCGCCGCCACCGCGATCAGGCCGCCGATGCGCGAGACGGCATTGTTTATCCCCGAGGCGGCGCCGGTGTCCTTGTCCTCGACCGCCGTCATGACCGCGGTCGACAGCGGCGACACGACCAGCGCCATGCCGAGCCCCATCAGTGCCATCAGCGGAAACGTCCCGGTCCAGAAATTGTGGATGCCGGCATGGGTGAGCAGCGCGAGCCCGGCAAAGGCAAACGCGACGACCAGACTGCCGGCGGCGATCGGGAATCTCGGCCCGATCCGATCCGACCACTGGCCAACGGGTCCCGACAGCAGCGCGATCGATGCCGACAGTGGCAGGAAAATGAAGCCGACCTCGGCCGTGCTCAGCCCCCAGCCGGCAATCAGCAGCATCGGCAGATAGAACAGATTGGCCGACAGTGCGAAATAGAGGAAGAAGGTCGCAAGATTGGCTCCGGCGAACGCGCCGATCCCAAACAGCGACAGGTCGATCATCGGCTCGCGCTGTCGGCGCTCGAAGAAAACGAACACGACAAGCAGCGCCAGGCCGGCTGCGATGCTCGGCCCGGACATTTGTCCGCCGCCCTCGGCGCTCATCGAGGTCAGGCCATAGGCCAGCAATCCGAACGCCAGCGTGGCGAGTCCGGCGCCGCCGAGGTCGAGGCTGCGCTCTTCCGTCGGCTCATCGGCCGGCACCTTGGCCAGGAGAAGATAGATCGAGATGAGGCCCAGCGGCAGGTTGATGGCGAAGATCGCCCGCCAGATACCATTGCCGAAGGTGGACAGGACGAGGCCGCCCAGCACCGGACCGAGCGCGGTCGTCAGCGCCGAGGCCGCGGCCCAGATGCCGATCGCCCGGCCGCGCTCCTTCTTCGGATAGGCCTTGGCGATGATGGCGAGGCTGCCCGGCACCATGATGGCGGCGCCGACGCCCTGGATGGCGCGGAAGGCGACCAGCACGCCGGCATTGGGCGCCAGCGCGCAGGCCAGCGACGTGGCGATGAACAACGCAATACCGGTCACGAACGCGCGCCTGAGGCCGAACCGGTCGCCGGCAGCACCGCCCGCCAGGATCAGCGCCGATAGCGTCAGCGCATAGGCGTTGGAAATCCATTGCACCTCGGCCAGGCTGGCGCCGAGATTTTCCCGCAGCGCCGGCATCGCGATGGCCAGGACCGAGCCGTCGATGAAGCCGAGCGCGGATGCCAGGATCGCCGCGATCAGCACGTACCGGCGCCGCGTCCGCGGGCAGAACGTGCCGTTCGCGATCGAGCCGGTCGGGGAAATGGCGGCAGCTTCGCCTGGAGATTTCATGGAGCCTGCTTAGACCTCCTATGGCACCCGCAACAACCAGCCAGAAGCTTGCGGTTGTGAAACCAGATCGGCCTGGCCGCATGGCGGGCCACTCCGACCAATGCATGTCAGCCAAAACGTGCGCGGCCCTGGGAAGCGACATGCATGAAAACAAAGCCGCAAACCGCGTCGGCTGAATCCGTTTCAGCGCGACGCGCTTTAGGTGCAAACGGCTGACGCCGTGCTAGGTTTCACCAGCATCGAAACAGAGGGAGACGCATGAAGCGGCCACTCGAACCGTCGGCGGAGGCACGCGGGCGTGTCATCGGCATCACCGATGGCGTCTTCGCCATCGTGCTGACTCTGATCGTTCTCGAGAGTGCCGCCGCACGAAGCGGTCCATTCCGAGGGCGAGTTGCCGGCGGCGATCGCGGCGCTGGCGCCACGTTTCCTGACCTATGCGCTGAGCTTCCTGACGTTGACCATCTTCTGGTTCGCCCAGCAGGCGCAGCATAGGCTGATCGCCAAATCAGACCGGCGGCTCGCGACGTTGAACCTGTGCTTTCTCGCCTTCATCGCACTCTTGCCGTTCTCGACCGACCTTCTGGCCGACTTCCTCGAGTTCAGGATCGCGGTGATCGCCTAGGCTGAACCTTCTTATGCTCGGCGTCACGCTGCTCGCCAGCTGGTGGTACGCGGAAAAGAACGGCTTCATCGCCTAGGACGTCGACGCGGACACGACACGCACGGTCTACCTGCGAATCGTCAAGGCGCAGTTCCCGTGGGCGGTCGGCGCGGCGCTGTGCCTATTTAGCCCGTTGCTCAGCGTCGGCTTCATCCTGCTTGTGCAGCTGATCTATGCAGCCGCGCTCCGAGGCTCATTGCTGCGCAATGTCATCGGCTGAAGATCCGCCGACGAATTCCACGGTGACGCCGGGCGACACGATCTTGGCGAGCTCCCGCGCATCCCAGTTCGTCAGGCGCACGCAGCCATGGCTTTCGGTCTTGCCGATCTTGGAGGGATCGGGGGTGCCGTGGATGCCGTAGGTCGGCTTGTCCAGCGCAATCCACACCGAACCAACCGGGCCGTTCGGTCCCGGCGGGATGGTCAGGATCTTGTCGTTCTGGCCCTGCTTGAAATTGATGCTCGGGTTGTAGGTGTAGTTCGGATCGAGCGCGATACGCGACACGGTGTGGATGCCCGATGGCGACGGCGTGTCGGCCGAGCCGATGGTGGCCGGATAGGCGGCAACCAGCTTGCCGGCCGCGTCATAGGCGAAGACTTCCTTCTTGCCCTTGTCGGCGACGATGCGGGCAACCGGCGTCGATACCAGCCTGCCGAAATTGGCGACCTTGATGATCGTGCCGGGGCGGTTGAAATCGAGGCCCTGATTGATCGACTTCAGATAGTTCTCATCCATATGGAAACGCTCGGCCAGCGCTTCGGTGACGGAGGTGTAGCCCATGCGGTCGAGCTGGGCCTTCTGGCTGTAGTCTTCTGGGATCGACGCGACGTAGGGACCGGCCGCGTCCTCGGGCGTGATCGTGTAGGAGGCGAACGCATCGCCGCCCGACTGTGCCAGCGCCGACTGGATGCCGACGGCGTCGGTCGAGCGCAGATTGCTGCCCGTGATCTCGTTGTAGGCGGCCAGCGCCTTGTCGACATTGGAGCCGAATCGCCCGTCGATCACGCCCGGCGACGCGCCGGCGCGATCGAGCAGCACCTGCAGCGCCGCCACATCCTGGCGCGCGCCGAGCGACAGCGACGGGTCGACCGTGGCCTTGCCACCGGTGTCCGGCGGCAGGGAAGCCTGCGTATCCTGATCCGGCTGCGCGGGGTCGATCGACGCCTCGTTCAGCGGTTGGCGCTTGACGGTATTCGGCTTCGGCGCCTCCGGGTAGGTGGCGGTGTTGCCTTCATCGTCCGGCACCGGCGGAAAGGCATCCACGGAATTGTCGCCATAGGGATCGTATTCGTCGGCCGGCGGCGGAATCACCCTGCCTTCCTCGTCCAGCTGCCTGCGGCGGAAGCGGGCCATGTCTTCGGGATCGTCGAGATAGTAGCGGTCGTCATCCTCGACCGGCGCGCGGCCGAGCTCCTGCATCCGCAGCTGCCGGCGCAGCGCCCTGCGATCGAGCCTAGTGTTCGGCGGCTGGATAGCGATGACCTTGCCGGTATCGGCATCGACTATGACGCGGTTTCCCCTGGCGTCGTAATAGACGTCGATGTTGCCGTCCTGGGCGAGAAGGATGCCGCCGGGAGCGCGGGCCTCCCTTTCCGCGCCGTCGCCACTCGGCGCCGCGAACGCGCCGGAAGACACCAATCCGGCGACAACAGCCGAAAGGCAGACGATCGTGCGCAACATTGTGGCCAACTCTCCGGTCCGTAATTGCCGCCGCGCGGCATGTCCCTTTGTGGCGAGCCCTTCGCCAGCAAACCATTTACCGAGCTTAAGGTTCCAACATGAACCGGGCATGAAGATGGCGAACACCCGGCTGCTACAGGCCCAATTCCCTGCGTGTCTGTCTCGTCAGCTTGAGGACGACCAGGCGGTGGCTTTCGCCGAGATAGTCCTTCAGCGCCGCATCATCCATGCTCTGGCTTGTCTGGCGCTGGATCCATTTCATGCCGCGCGAGGCAAGATAGGGCGCGGGCCGGCAGCCTGGCTGCTCCTTCAGCACGTCATAGGCGATGTCGGAACATTTGAAGGTGACGAAGAGCTGTTTGCCCTCGTCCCAGCCGCCAATGGCAAACACCTTGCCACCGACCTTCCAGACATGGGCGCCGCCCCACTGGACGACATGCGTCGTCCGGGGCAGCGAGGCGCAGAAGCTGTTGTAGTCGTCGAGCGTCATGGGCGTCCGCGTCTCAAGAAAAAGCGGCGAAGCCCATTCAGGCTCCGCCGCTTTGGGTAGGCAAGGCGGTTCAGGCCGCCGCCTCGGTCGCCACGACCGTCGGCTTCGAGCGGAAGTTCAGCCGGTCGGAACCGGCGGTGACCTTGACAGTCGAGCCGTCGAGGATCTCGCCGAGCAGGATCTTCTCCGCCAGCGGATCCTGCAGCTCCTTCTGCATCACCCGCTTCAGCGGCCGCGCGCCATAGGCCGGGTCGTAGCCCTTGGCCGCCAGCCACTCGATCGCGTCGTGATCCAGCGATAGCGCGATCTTGCGGTCGGTGAGCAGGTTCTCCAGCCGCTTGAGTTGGATCTCGACGATGCGGTCCATATCCAGCCGGCGCAGCCGGTGGAACAGGATCACCTCGTCGACGCGGTTGAGGAACTCCGGCCGGAAGGAGGCCCTCACCACGCTCATCACCTCGTCTCGCACAGCATCGACATCCTGGTCCTCGCCGAGGTTGACCAGATATTCGGCGCCGAGATTGGAGGTCATGATGATCAGCGTGTTGCGGAAGTCGACTGTGCGGCCCTGGCCATCGGTCAGGCGGCCGTCGTCAAGCACCTGCAGGAGCACGTTGAACACGTCCGGATGCGCCTTCTCGATTTCATCGAACAGCACGACCTGATAGGGCCGCCGCCGCACCGCTTCGGTCAGCGCGCCACCCTCCTCATAGCCGACATAGCCGGGAGGCGCGCCGATCAGCCGGGCGACCGAATGCTTCTCCATGAACTCCGACATGTCGATGCGCACCAAAGCGTTTTCGTCGTCGAACAGGAAATTGGCCAGCGCCTTGGTGAGCTCGGTCTTGCCGACGCCGGTCGGGCCGAGGAACATGAACGAGCCTATCGGCCGGTTCGGATCCTGCAGTCCGGCGCGGGCGCGGCGCACCGCCTTGGAGACGGCCTGCACCGCCTCGCCCTGGCCGACGACCCGCTTGCCGATCTCGTCTTCCATGCGCAGCAGCTTCTCGCGCTCGCCTTCCAGCATCTTGTCGACCGGAATGCCGGTCCAGCGCGACACGATATGGGCGACGTGGTCGGGCGTGACCACCTCCTCGACCATGCCGGCCTTGCCGTCCTGCGCCTCGGCCTCCTTCAGCTTCTTCTCCAGCTCCGGGATCTTGCCATAGGCAAGCTCGCCGGCGCGCTGGAACTCGCCCTTGCGCTGGGCGATGGCCAGTTCGTTGCGCGCCTCGTCAAGCTGCTTCTTGAGGTCGGCGGCGAGCCCGAGCTTCTGCTTCTCGGCCTGCCATTTCGAGGTGAGCTCGGTGGACTCCTCCTCCAGCCCGGCAAGCTCCTTTTCCAGCCTGGCGAGCCGGTCCTTCGAGGCCTCGTCCTTCTCGACCTTGAGCGCCTCGCGCTCGATCTTGAGCTGCATGATGCGGCGGTCGACCTCGTCCAGCGCTTCCGGCTTCGAATCGACCTGCATCCTCAGCCGCGAGGCGGCCTCGTCGACAAGGTCGATCGCCTTGTCCGGCAGGAAGCGGTCGGCGATGTAGCGGTTGGAAAGCGTCGCCGCGGAGACCAGCGCCGAATCGGAGATGCGCACCTTATGATGCTGTTCGTACTTCTCCTTGAGGCCGCGCAGGATAGAGACGGTGTCCTCCACC
Source organism: Mesorhizobium sp. M4A.F.Ca.ET.090.04.2.1 (assembly GCF_003999085.1). NCBI lineage: Bacteria > Pseudomonadati > Pseudomonadota > Alphaproteobacteria > Hyphomicrobiales > Phyllobacteriaceae > Mesorhizobium > Mesorhizobium sp. M4A.F.Ca.ET.090.04.2.1. The sequence continues at coordinate 1,419 of NZ_RZOT01000054.1, read as the reverse complement.
GTCGGCTCGTTGACGAACACCGGCTGGAAGCGGCGGGCAAGCGCCGCGTCTTTCTCGACATGCTTGCGGTACTCGTCGAGCGTGGTCGCGCCGACGCAGTGCAGCTCGCCGCGCGCCAGCGCCGGCTTCAGAAGGTTGGACGCGTCCATGGCGCCGTCCGCCTTGCCGGCGCCGACCAGCGTGTGCATCTCGTCGATGAACAGGATGATGTTGCCGGCGGCGGCCGTCACCTCGTTGAGCACGGCTTTCAGCCGCTCCTCGAACTCGCCACGATATTTGGCGCCGGCGATCAGCGCACCCATGTCGAGCGCCATCAGCTGCTTGTCCTTCAGCGATTCCGGCACGTCGCCATTGACGATGCGCAGCGCCAGGCCCTCGGCGATCGCCGTCTTGCCGACGCCCGGCTCGCCGATCAGCACCGGGTTGTTCTTGGTGCGGCGCGACAGCACCTGGATGGTGCGGCGGATCTCGTCGTCGCGGCCGATGACCGGATCGAGCTTGCCGGCGCGCGCGTCGGCCGTGAGGTCGCGCGCGTATTTCTTCAACGCGTCATAGCCCTGCTCGGCGTTGGCCGAATCGGCGGTGCGACCCTTGCGGACATCATTGATGACCTGGTTCAGCGCCTGCGCGGTCACGCCGGCCTTGGAGAGGATGTCGGCGGTCTTGGCCGACTTCTCCATGGCCAGAGCCTGCAGCAGGCGTTCGACGGTGACGAAGCTGTCGCCGGCCTTCTTGGCCAGCTCCTCGGCGGTCGAGAACACCTTGGCCAAGGGCTGCGCCAGGTAGAGCTGGCCATTGCCGCCTTCCACTTTGGGCATGGCCTCGAGTGCGGCCTCGACGCCCAGCTTGATGTCGCGGACATTGCCGCCGGCGCGCTCGATCAGCGATGCGGCCAGGCCCTCGTCGTCATCGACGAGCACCTTCAGCATATGTTCGGGGGTGAATTGCTGGTGATTGCGCGAGAGTGCCATGGTCTGGGCGGACTGGATGAAGCCGCGCACGCGCTCGGAATATTTTTCAAGATTCATATCTGTCTCCTTCCATCACCGGCCCGCTTTGCGGCACCGGATCTGATTACGGTGACGGACCCGCCCATTCGAGCCGGATCCCTGTTCACGCGAGATATGGTGCGTAGCTCCCAGCCTCTCAAGACGCCTTGATATCGGTCAAAGGATAAAATTCCAGGCATGCGGAAACGAAAACGGCGGAGATTTCTCCCCGCCGTTGATGGACCTGAAGACAGGACTCGATCAGTTGTTGACGTCGGCAATGACCGGGTCGTTGGCCGCGCCTTCGGCCGGGGCCAGATTGTCTTCGGACGGCGCGGCACTGGCTTCGGCAGGCGCCGCGTTCACCCCTTCGGTGCCCGCATCGCCGCTGCCGGCTTCGGCCTGGCTATCCGTCTGGTCGGCATTGGCT
>NZ_RZOT01000549.1:0-4035 GCF_003999085.1 Mesorhizobium sp. M4A.F.Ca.ET.090.04.2.1 | reverse complement strand
AGTCCATGCCGTCATGTTGATCCGGCCGGCGAAGCGGAAGCCGTCGAGGTCGAGGTGTTCGACTGACGCGATGTCAAAGCTTTTGGTGAGCGCCGCACCGAGCTTGTCGTTGATGATCGCCACTAGCAGAAACCGTTGCTCGTCCTTCTCGAGATGCGCGAAAAGGACGTGACCGCCCGTCGCCCCGGGCTTTCGGCGCGCCTGAACGGTCAGTGTCGTCATCAGCTTGGCCGTGAGCGTGGCGAAGTCCTTGAAGTCGCCCTTCCGGAACTCGTCAAGATAGGTCTGTGCCGGATAGTTGTCGGAGCTTGCCGCGAAGCGCCCGTGAGACTTCGAGGCGCGGCTCGCATACATGGCGTGCAGCTCGCCGACCACGCGCTCCACCGTTTCCGAGACCTTGAGGTGCGCGTTACCCGACACCGTTTCAAAACTCTCGGAATTCCTCTTCAGGTCGTGCACCGCGACCTGAATGACCTGCTCGACCATCGAATCCTCCCCCTCGTGATGGCAGTTATGCGAGACGTGAGGGCCCGAACGCAAGTGTTCGAAGGATTAGCAGACCGAATATCCACGCCATGCGTGTCGAAAGGCGGAACGTCTTTCGATCCGCTCATGGCCTACGATCGCAGCGCGGTTTGGATCTTCTTCCACTCAGGAATTTCATCGAAATGGTACTTACGCAGCCTCGTGAAAAGATCGAACGCGTGAAGGGTTCTTAGGATTAAGAGCGGGGCATTGAACGACGCCATTAGCACGCCCGAGAGAGTATCTTGCCGTTCAGCGAGCAACGCCTTGAGAACGACGATCTCGTTGCCGGGGTCTACGATCCAGGCTCCGGCATTGGCAACGAAGGTCACCGACACGGAGTCGGCAGCCGGGTGACCGATCTCGCAAAGTTTCGCGTAGGAACGGCTTTATGCCGGGAATCTTCATTCCATCCACGTGGTCGACGTACTGGAAGGTCTGCATCGCCTTGCGACTGCCGGTGTCTTTTCGGTCTTCAGCACCTTCCGGGCATGCGTGAAGTGTATCAGCGTGTCTTCCAACTCCTTAGCGGACAGCATGGGCTCCCCAGCCTGACCCGAAATCTCGGCTCGTATCGCATCCTTGTTGTAGGCGAGCGTCCGGGCCACTGGTCCCAGGCTGTGGTTTATATCGCCTGCGGATTCGATCAGGCTTCTACACGCCGACGCGCAGCCATATAGACTTCCCGCCTCATGTTCGCGGACCGCCACCTTGATCCACCTGGACGTACGGAACACCGATGCGACCGAAGCCATATGCGCCCGGTACAGCATCTCCGTCCAATAGATGTGCCCCATGTACGCCCGCCCGATCGATTCGTCGCGAGCCCTGTATTCGAAATCCGACAAGTCCTTGAAAGTGTACCTGTCTCTCATCAGATCAGGCGCAATGTCGTTGACGATGCGGCCGTAGAGTTCGGAATTCTTCCGAACACTGCGGACTTTTCTTAATGTCCAGATCGAGAGCTGGTGTCGAGGGCGAAACTTGGACCATGCAGCGATCGTCTTTCAAACACATCCTAACAGAGAAGCCGGACGCCATGCGAAGCACGTCGGTGACCGGCTGCTTTCGTATCTTCATTCGCCAAGACCCGACCGCCTACTGTCGGCCCAAACGGGACGTCTGAGTAGTGGCTCGCTGATCGCCACTCCTGGCGCAAAGCTGCCAATCGTTGTGCGGCGCCCTCGTCGACTTCGATCGACGAGCCGAAATTGCCTTGCTCCATCTAAAGTTTGAGCGATGAGTTAAAACCGATATGATTAGAAATATCGGTTTCAGCACCAAAGAGTGGCAACTCTGCGACGGCGGTTTTTCGACGGTCCTCGGGATAACGGCTCCGATTTCGACACTGAGGGAGGGTGCGCAAGAGGGCCAGCGGGATGTCGCAGGTGGTTAGCCCCGGTCGTGCACAATGCAATGTAGCCGTCCACCGACTTGCCCCACGAGTCCGCTTAGAAACGCTCTCCTCCCGTGATCCACAGTCCACACGTTGCTACCAGTTTACGCCGCACGAGCTAGTCAGGCCGCTTCCGCTTAACGAGGCTCTTCTTATTTTAGCCCAACACGATCTGCTCGCAGCGAAATGGCAACTAGGATGCGGCTTTGTGCTTCGACACCAACCCGCCCGGAGTATCAGGACCGAGGCAGCGTCCATGAAGAGTGACGCAATCTCGTATCCCCCACGAGGGCTATCTCGTGAGGAAGCAGCTCGTTACATCGGTGTCGGATCGACGCTTTTTGACGAGATGGTTGCCGATGGGCGTATGCCAAAGCCCAAGCGCATCAATAGCCGCGCTGTCTGGGATCGTGTAGCCTTGGATATCGCTTTCACCTCGTTGCCGGACAAAGACAGCGGCCTTCAAGAGCTGTTGGAACGAAGCAAACGGGGCGTGGAAAAAAGATAGCAACTACGCTCGTTGCGTATACGCTGCAGGCGTAGTACGATGATAGCCCGTGCGGAAGGCATGATGTGAACGAGAATGAGAAACTTGCGCAAGACGTGAAAGCATGGCGGGCAAAGGAAGGGTTTACTGCCGAAGCCGCGGCCAAGGTACTGGGAATACCGAGGCGCACCTTTGAAGGCATAGAGCAAGGAAGAGGGTTTCGTTACCCGGTGCTCCTGCGCGTTGCCATCAAAAGCAAAACCCTTTCGCTACGGGCGAGTCTGAAAGGGTCCCCCGGACTGAAAGGAGCATTTGATGGCTCGGCCATTTAAGGATGCCCGTTACCCTGGGGTATCTTCGCGCCTCAAGAACGGCAAGCTAATCTATCGCTACCGCGCAAAGGGCATGCCTGAAATCCGCCTTCCCGGTAAGCCCGGCGATCCCGAGTTCGAGGCGGCTTACGAGAAGGCCACGCAGGGTCAAGGCAAGAAGGCAGTTATCGTCGATTTGCCCGGTCGGGCACTGCCAAAAACCTTTGGTCATGCCGCGCGCCGGCTTGAAACGACAATGGAGTGGTTGGGCTTTGATGAAGCCACGCAGCAGAAGAATGCGCGACTGATTGAGCGTTTTCTCAACCTGCCGGTCGATCCCAACTACCCACTCACCTGGCGCAATACTCCTGTTGAACATCTCGACGCGGATCGGCTTCGCGCCATCATTGAAGGCATCTTCAGGACGAACCGCACAGTCGCCAAACACACGTTGGTCGCCATCAAGAAGCTTCTATGGGTCGCGACCGATGTCGAAAAATGGATCAAGCCGCAGGATGATCCGTCGCTATCTATCCGCGTGCGGGTGCCCAAATCGACCAAGAACCCAGCTTGGCCAATTGCGATGCGCGAAAAGTTCGAGGAGCGACACCCCATCGGTACAGCCGCGCGCACCTGCTATGCACTGGGGTTCTGGCTTGGAAATCGGCGCGGCGATATCGCTGCTCTTGAGTGGGACGATCTTTTAACCGAAGAGATCGAACTGTTCGACGGCTCGCTGGTGCTAATCGAGGCCTTTGATTTCCGCCAGAAGAAGAACCGCAACCGCCATGGCGGGCGGGAGATGTTCATTCCAGTCGTAGACAAACTAGCAACGGCCTTGGACCTGCTCGATCGCTCGAGAGGCGGCACGGTCTTAAAGAACGCCTATGGCAGGTCATTCTCGGAAAAGAGCCTGACCGGCATGATGCAGCACTGGACGCGGCAGGCGGGAATTCCAAGCGGCTACACGCTTCATGGCCTGCGCCGCACCTTCGGCACCTACCTCGCTGAATGCAACATCCAGGCGCGCGCCATCATGGAGGCGATGGGTCATTCCTCCATGACGGTAACAGATGAGTATGTGCGTGAGGCCAATAAGAAGCGGATCGCGGTTGATATTGCTCGTGCCATCAACGAGCGCGAGGCCAAACGCGACGCCATGAAGCGGCGGGCAAACCTCCGCATCGTCAGATAATCAAATCGAGTCGGAACAAACCGGGACCACGGTCCTGCTTTGGGCCCATAATGGGCCCAAAACGTTTTGGGCCGAGGGCACTTTTTGTGAATAAAAACAATGGTTATGGTGGGCCCGGAGG
>NZ_RZOT01000548.1:0-4063 GCF_003999085.1 Mesorhizobium sp. M4A.F.Ca.ET.090.04.2.1 | reverse complement strand
GGGTCCATATAGGTCTCGATGCGGGTCCGCTCTGCCTCCGGCGGCCGCACCTTCCCATGGCCACGCGCGGCCAGCCGGAAGCGCTGCATCGGCTCGGAATAGAGCTGGAAGACGACTGGCTCGGCCTTGGCGATGAAACCCATCTGCACCGCGAAGTCGAGATAGGCGCGGTTGCCCATCTTGTAATAACGCTGGTCGGCGGAAAAATCGTGGTGCCAGAAGCCGCCATTGTCGATGTAGCGCTGCAGCTGATCGGGATTGGCTTCGCCTCTGCCGATCGCGCTTCCGTCCTTTCCGCGCCAGCCGGCGAGCGGACCGATGCCGGGCGTGCGCTCGTGGTTGACGATGTAGTCGGCATAGTCCCGGTACTTGGGCGAGCCGTCGGCGTTGACGAAACCGGGCAGGCCGAGCCGCGCGCCGAGCTCGATCATCACCGACTGGAACGGCCTGACGTCGCGGTCCGGCTCCACGACGGGATAGCGGATGGCGTCGCCGGGTCCGTCGGCATGGCTGATCGGCCGGTCGAGCAGGCTGATGCAGTCATGCCGCTCGAGATATGTCGTGTCCGGCAGCACCAGGTCGGCGAACGGCACCGTCTCCGAGTAGTAGGCATCGGAATAGATGATGAAGGGGATCTTGTACGCGCCAGATGCATCCTTGTCGGTCAGCATACGAATCGTCTCGACGGTGTTCATCGAGGAATTCCAGGCCACGTTCGACATGTACATCAACAGCGTGTCGATCCGGTAGGGATCACCCGCCCAGGCATTGCGGATGACGCTGTGCATCAGGCCGTGGGCGGCGAGCGGCGCCTCCCAGGAATAGGCCTTGTCGATGCGGGTGGGCGTGCCGGTCTCGTCGACCAGAAGGTCATCCGGTCCGCAGACGAAGCCGAGCGGCATGCCTTCAAGCGGCGTCATCGGCCGGACATGCTTGCCCGCGGGCTTCGGTCCCGGCGGTGCGCAACGCGGATAGGGTGGCTTGAAGCGAAAGCCGCCCGGCACATCCACGGTGCCCAGCAGCACCTGCAGCAGATGAATGGCGCGGCAGGTGTGAAAGCCGTTGGAATGGGCCGAGATGCCGCGCATGGCGTGCATCGACACGGGCCGGCCCTTGATCGTCTCGTGCCGGCGTCCGGCCCAATCGGTCCAGGCCACCGGCAGTTCGATCGTCTGCTCGAAGGCGACATGCGCGAGTTCCGCCGCGATGCGGCGGATCGTGTCGGCGGCAACACCGCAGCGGCCGGCGACGGCGTCGGGCGAATGGCTGTCGTCGAGATAGCGGTCGGCAATGAGCTGGAACACCGGAACGCAGCGGCGGCCGTTGACCGTGTGGCTGCCGGTCAGCGCCGGTTTCGCGTTGGGGTCGGCAGCCTGGACCGGGGTCTTCGCAATCCTGTCCCAGGCGAGCGGATGGCCGGCGCCGTCGCGAACGAACAGCCCGTCATCGGCCCCCCCCGGCTCCTGGATCACCAGCAGATGGGCGTTGGTGTAGCGCAGCAGATAGTCGAGATCGACGCGGCCGGCCTTGAGCAGCTCGTGGACAAGCGCCAGCACGAACAGGCCGTCGGTGCCCGGCCTGATGCCGATCCAGTCGTCGGCGATGGCGTTGTAGCCGGTGCGGCACGGATTGATCGAGACGACCTTGGCGCCGCGCGCCTTGAGTTTGCCGAGGCCGATCTTGATCGGGTTGGAATCATGGTCCTCGGCGACCCCGAACAGCATGAAGTATTTCGTGTTGTCCCAATCGGGCTCGCCGAATTCCCAGAACGAGCCGCCGATCGTGTAGAGGCCGCCGGCCGCCATGTTGACCGAGCAGAAGCCGCCATGGGCGGCGAAGTTCGGCGTGCCGAACTGGCTTGCCCACCAGCCGGTCAGCGACTGCGACTGGTCGCGCCCGGTGAAGAAGGCGAGCCTTTTGGGATCGCTCCGGCGTATTGCGGAAAGCCGCTCCGTTGCGATCGAAAAGGCTTCCTCCCATTCGATCTCGCGGAATTCGCCCGAGCCGCGCGGCCCGCTGCGCAGAAGCGGCTTCGTCAGCCGTGCCGGGCTGTAATGCTGCATGATGCCGGCGCTGCCCTTGCCGCAGATCACACCGCGATTGACCGGATGGTCCTTGTTGCCGTTGATGTAGCGCACCTTGCCGTCCTTGATGTGGACGTCGATGCCGCAGCGGCAGGCGCACATGTAGCAGGTTGTCTTGGCGATCCGGTCGGAGACGCTGGGCGACGTGTCGACGCCGTCACCCTCGTCAGGCGCGCGCGTGTCGGCCAGCGGCCTTTGCGACGGGGCGGAATTTGCGCCGCGCGGCGCACCGTGGCTCATGATCGGTGGGCGCTTTTACGGTCCGCGTTCTTGGCTCTCGTCTTGGGTCCGGGACCGCGCATGTAGTGTTGTTCAGGGTGATAGCGTTCGCCGGCGACCCGCCGCCGAAGGCTGCGCGTCCAATGTGCGAACAAAGACTTGAAACGCCCCATCAATTCTAATCCTCGCGACTCGGCCGCGATTTTTTTCCGACTCCGCTTAAAAACTTAGAACAAAGCAATCGATCTGTCTAACAAGTTGCTCTTGTAATTCCAATCGACTGTCCTTCTTAATGCGGGCATGACTCTCGATCAGTTGCGCATCTTCGTCGCCGTCGCCGAGCGCGGGCATATGACCAAGGCGGCCGAGCTTCTGGGCATCTCGCAGTCGGCCGCCTCGGCCGCCATCCGCGCGCTCGAACAGCAGCATGGCGTGCGCTTGTTCGACCGCGTCGGGCGCAACATCGAGCTGGCGCAGACCGGACGCCGGTTCCTGCCCGAGGCCAAGGCCGTTCTGGAACGCGCCGCGGCCGCCAGCAACGTGCTGGCGGATGTCTCGCAGACTGTCACCGGCAGCCTGTCGATCGCCGCCAGCCAGACCATCGCCAGCTACTGGCTGCCACGCCGGCTGGCTGCCTTCCATGAGGCCTATCCCGCCGTCAGGCTGAATGTCAGCATCGGCAACACCAGCCAGGTCGAAACCCAGGTCCTCGACGGCACGGCGGATTTCGGCCTGGTCGAGGGGCGGACCGAATCCGATATCCTGCGGCGCGCCAAGGTCGATGTGGATCGGCTGCTTCTGGTCGTCGCTCCGTCGCATCCGAAGATCGCCGAACATGCGCCGGGCCATCCCGATATCAGGGAGCTGCGCTGGATCATCAGGGAGGGCGGCTCGGGAACGCGCGAGGCGCTGGAGGATCTCGCGCGCCGCGAGGCGGTGCCATTCGCGGACCTCAGGATATTCCTCGTCCTGCCCAGCAACGAGGCGATCCGCCAGGCGGTCGAGGCGGGCGCCGGCGCCACCATCATTTCGGAACTCGTCGTCGGCAGAGCCGTGGCCGAAGGCAGCTTGCGGTCGGTGCCGATCGCCCTGGCGATCGCGGTGGGTGATGATTGCAAAGTCGCGCCTCGCCCAGACGGCGCTGCGGGCGCATTTGGGAAAGGCGGACTTGCCGCCGGCGGACAGGGGCTGATCGGGAAGAAGGGCTTCAGGCGAATTTCCGCCGCGCATCGAGCGCCAGTCCAAGCCCGACCGAGCCGAACATGTCGCCCTCGATGACGGAGGCCTGCGGCACCAGCGAGAGGATCTGGCGTTTGGCGAGAGGGATCGCCGTCGAACCACCGGTCAGGAACACGGCAGTTATGGCGGAGGTGTCAACACCGGCATCCGCAATCGTCTGCCTCACGGTCTTGGTCACCCGGTCGATGTCGGCCCCGATCGTTGCCTCGAGGCCGGCGCGCGTGATCTCGGCTGCGAAGCGTGCGCCGGGCAGGGACACTTTCACCTCGGCGGCAGGCTGATCCGTCAGCGCGATCTTGGCCCTTTCCACCAGGCCCGCCAGCGCGTGGCCGTAGCGGTGCTCGACGATATGGATGAAGCGGCCGACGAGATCGGCGCGCTCGGCCTCGAAGCGGATTTGCTTCAGGTCCGTCATCGCCTTGGCGGTATAGACGAGGTTGATGCGCTGCCAGGTCGCCAGGTCGATGAAATAGCTCGCCGGTAGATTGCGCTTGCCGTCCTTGGTCGGCGTCAGATAGCCG
>NZ_RZOT01000547.1:0-4068 GCF_003999085.1 Mesorhizobium sp. M4A.F.Ca.ET.090.04.2.1 | reverse complement strand
GCCCTTCTGCGAGCTTTCTTGTCAAAGCGCCCCGGCAAGCCCCGGAGCGCTTATCCCGTTCGGAACGTTCATCAGCGTCCGGAGGACGCTAATTGCGTATCTTCACGCGGCCGACCCGGATGATAGAGCCGCCGTGATCTGCCGCAGGGAAATCAACCCGAGCGGCTGGCCGCTGTCTGCGGTGACGAAGGCCGCGTCATAGGAAGAGTTGGTTAGTTCCTTGGCGGCGATCTCGAGCGTCAAGCCGGACTTCAGCTTCGGCAGCGGTCTGCTCTCGGATTGCGGCGGCGGCTCCATGACAGCGTCGACCTTGATGAAGCGGCCGCGATTGACGTCCTTGACGAACCGCTCGATGTAGTCGTCGGCAGGGCGCAAGAGGATGTCCTGGCTGTTGCCCTGCTGGATGATCGAACCGTCGCGCAAGATGACGATCTGGTCACCGAGCCGCAGCGCCTCATCGAGATCATGGGTGATGAAGACGATGGTCTTCTTCAGTTCGGTCTGCAGATCGAGCAGCATGGTCTGCATGTCGGTCCGGATCAGTGGATCGAGAGCCGAATAGGCCTCGTCCATCAACAGGATCGAGGCATTGTTGCTGAGTGCGCGGGCAAGCCCGACGCGCTGCTGCATGCCGCCGGACAGTTCGTCCGGATAGCGCTGCTCAAAGCCGGCGAGGCCGACGCGCTCGATCCAGCGCATGCCGATGTCACGGCTCTTCGCCGCCTCGACACCACGCACCTCCAGTCCGAACGTGACGTTGTCGATGACGGACCGGTGCGGCAGCAGTCCAAATCTCTGGAACACCATCGCGGTGTGGTTGCGGCGGAACTCGCGCAGCTCCAGCTCCGACATTTCCAGAACGTCGCGCCCGTCGATCATGATCGAGCCAGATGTCGGCTCGATCAGCCGGTTGATGTGGCGGATCAGCGTCGACTTGCCTGAGCCCGATAGCCCCATGACGACCTGGACCTTGCCCGCCGGCATGGAGATGTTGATCTTGTTCAGCCCCAGAATGTGGCCATGCTTCCTGCCGAGTTCGGTCTTCGACAGACCGTTGCGGACCGCATCGACGTATTTCTCCGGAGATTTGCCGAAGATCTTGTACAGGTCACGGATTTCGATTGAGGCGTTGTTGCTAGTCATGAGCTGCACCCCGATGCTTCTGCAGCCGGTGGCCATAGGCCTGGCTGATGCGGTCGAAAATGATCGCGATGCCGACAATGGCAAAGCCGTTGAAGATGCCTTGCGTGAAGTACTGGTTGGCGATGGCCTGGAGAACGTTGAGGCCGAGCCCCTGCACGCCGATCATCGAGGCGATGACCACCATGCCGAGCGCCATCATGATGGTCTGGTTGATGCCGGCCATGATGGTCGGCATGGCGAGCGGGATCTGTACCTTCCAGAGCTTTTGCGAGCGCGAGCAGCCATAGGCGTCGGCGGCCTCCAGCACCTCCTTGTCGACCAGGCGGATGCCGAGGTCGGTGAGGCGGATGATCGGCGGGATGGCATAGATCACCACCGCGATGAAGCCCGGCACCCGGCCAATGCCGAGCAGCATGACGACCGGAATGAGATAGACGAAGGGCGGCATCGTCTGCATGACGTCGAGCACCGTGTGCATGACCGCGCCGACGCGCTTGTAGCGGTTCATCAGGATGCCGAGCGGAATGCCGATGGCGATGGCGAAGATCGTCGCGGTGAAGACAAGCGAGATCGTCTTCATCGCGTCCTGCCACAGGCCAAGGAGGCCGATGGCGATGAGCGTGCCGACAACGGCGGCAACCACAGCCCAGCGCCGTGCCGCAAACCAGGCGATGACCGCCAGGGCGAGCACGACCAGCGGCCAGGGCGCGTTCGAGATGGTGCTTTCGAAGAAGACGAGAACGCGCAGCAGCGGATAGAAGAAGTCTTCGATCGCCTGACCGTAGCCGCGCGTCAGCGCCTTCAGGGCGCCGTCGATAGACCGCTTCACCGCAAGCAGGAATTCAGGGTCGAGTTGAGGGAATCTGAAAAGCCAATCCATATCGCGATGCCCTATTGTGATTGCGCCATTGGGGACACATTGCCGGCCATAGGCCGAGAGCAGGGAACAAAGGCTACGCCGGCGGACCGAGCCGCCTAGGTGGAGGCCTTGAATACGCTCAAAGCCTCCACCCGCCCGATTGCCCGATTTAGAGCGCGGCTTTGACCTTTTCGGCGACGTCAGCCGGGACCCACTTGGTCCAGACTTCCGGCATGTTCTTGATGAACCACTTGGCGCCGTCCTCGCCATTGGCCTGGTTGTCGGTCATCCACAGCATCACCTTGCCGACTTCAGCCTGGGTCCAGCTGCGCTTGGCGAGGTAGTCCTTGACCGGGCCGACGTCGTCACGCTGGGTGAACTTGCTGCTGGCCAGCGTCACCATCTCAGCCTGTTTCCAGTAGTTCGGCTTCGGATCCGGACAGTCCTGCTTTGACGTGCAACGCGCCCACTCGGCATCGTCATGAGCCATTTCGAGGCGCACCATCGGATACTTCACCAGAAGGGATGTCGGTGCCCAATATTGCGCGAGGAATCCCTGCTTCTGTTCATAGGCTTTGGAGATGACGCCATCGAGCGCTGCCGCCGAGCCGGTGGGGACCAACTCGAAGCCCTTCTTGTCACCCTCAATGGCCTTGTAGAGCTGCGCCGTCACGACCGTGTCGCCCCAACCCTGCGGGCCCTGGATAACGCCGCCTTTCGAGGGGTCTTCCGGAGCCGGGAACAGCTCCGGATGCTTCATGGCGTCGTCGACGGTCTTGATATCGGGATGCGCATCCGCGACATATTGGGGAATGTACCAGCCGGAAACCTGCCCGTCGCTGATCGCCGTGCCGATCTGGCTGATCCGCCCCTCGGCGGCGCCCTTGATATAGACGTCACCGAGCAGGCTTGGCGTCGATTCCGAAGAAATGTCCGGCTGGCCCTTCTCGATCATCGCGGTGATCGTCGGCACGGTGTCGCCCGCAACCGTCGTGGCGTTGCAGCCGTAGCCGTTCTTCAGGATGAACTGGTCGACATTGGACATCGCCTCGGCCGACTGCCAGCTGAAGACCGCCAATGTAACGTCGCCGCAAGCCGCCTGTGCGGCACCTGCGGTAAGCAGCGCTCCGAGGGCAACGGCAGGAAATAGTAGTTGTCTCATTTTGTTCTCCTCATTCTTCGCGTGGCTTATTGACAGACCGACACCGAACCCACGCCGCCCGGCGAAACTGAACTAGCAGGGTGATGCAAGAAGGCGTTTCATCGTCTCCCGATTGCGCCTGCAGCGACGCCGCCTACCCGGACGTCGCGGATCGGCCCGCCCTCCACTCGCGAACCGCCATCCGCACCTTTGCCCCGATCGACGTGACAGGTGAGGCGCCACGGTTCGCCGGCAGGAAAGTTGAGAAGACTTTGGCTTTCTGGCTCACGATCAGGCCGCCTCGCGCTCGACGAGGGTGCCGAGCGCCCGTCGCAGCGTCGCTACTCTGTCGGCGGGGAGCGCGCGCAAAGGCTTGCGGGGACTTCCGGCGCCATAGCCGACCAAGTCTGCCGCGGCATAGACCGACTGCACGTAGTCGCCCTGCCAAAGAAGGGACATGACATGCTCGAGCGACGCCCAGATTTTGCGCACGTCAGCCCAGTCTTTTGAGGCTGCCGCTTCAACCAGGGCCACGGTTGTCCTGGGCGCAAAATTTGCTCCGCCCCATATCAGGCCGCTGCATCCCGCGTAGAGGGCATAGGCCACCAGGTGGTCGGCGCCATTCATGACCGGAAGGCCGGTGCGAATGAGCGAAGCCTGCTTGCCGAGATCGCCGCCGCTATCCTTGACGGTGCAGAAGCCTGGAATCGCGCACAGTTCCCTCAGCAGCGAGGGCGTGATCGCAACGCCCACCGCCTGGGGCACGTTGTAGCCGATGATCGGCAGTCCGCCCTTTGCGGCCTCCGTGTAGAAGTCGACAATGCCCCGGTCATCCGTTGGGCCTTCGAAGAAGGGCGGCAGCACCATCACCCCATCGGCGCCGCAATCCTTGGCGTGGCGGGTTCGCCCGCCCAAATCTTTGACG
>NZ_RZOT01000546.1:0-4069 GCF_003999085.1 Mesorhizobium sp. M4A.F.Ca.ET.090.04.2.1 | reverse complement strand
CTCCAGATCCATGCCGGCCAGCAGGTCGTGAATGGCCTCTGCGCCGATCATGGCGGTGAACGAATCCTCGCCATATTCGTCGACGGCGATCATGTACTCTTCCTCGCTGAGCAGCTGGTGCTCCTTCAGCGCGGTCAGGCCAGGCTCGGTGACGATGTAGTTCTCGAAGTAGAGGACGCGCTCGATGTCCTTCAGCGTCATGTCGAGCAGCGTGCCAATGCGCGAGGGCAGCGACTTCAGGAACCAGATATGGGCGACGGGCGCGGCGAGCTCGATATGGCCCATGCGCTCGCGGCGCACGCGCGACAGCGTGACTTCGACGCCGCACTTCTCGCAGATGACGCCCTTGTACTTCATGCGCTTGTACTTGCCGCACAGGCATTCATAGTCCTTGATCGGACCGAAAATGCGCGCGCAGAACAGGCCGTCACGCTCCGGCTTGAAGGTGCGGTAGTTGATGGTCTCCGGCTTCTTGATCTCGCCGAACGACCAGGACAGAATCTTCTCAGGGCTGGCGAGCGATATCCGGATGGAATCGAACACCTGCGCCGGCGCCTGGGGGTTGAAGAGATTCATGACCTCTTGGTTCATGCCGTTCTCCTTTTCGGGGTCCTCGAAAACCCCTTGCATCTAACGCGGGCCGAATGCCCGCAGACTGGTCGGCCCACCGGCCGAGGAATTTGATCGGCGCGCCGCGACCTTGCGCGGCGCGCCATAGCCTTACTCGGCAGCGTCGGGCAGCTGCACCGGCGCGTCGTCGAACTTGGTGTTCTCCAGTTCGACATTGAGGCCGAGCGACCGCATCTCCTTGACGAGAACGTTGAAGCTCTCGGGGATACCGGCCTCGAACGTGTCGTCGCCTCTGACGATCGCTTCATAGACCTTGGTGCGTCCGGCGACGTCGTCCGACTTCACCGTCAGCATCTCTTGCAGCGTGTAGGCGGCGCCATAGGCTTCCAGCGCCCAGACCTCCATTTCGCCGAAGCGCTGGCCGCCGAACTGCGCCTTGCCGCCCAGCGGCTGCTGGGTGACCAGCGAGTATGGACCGATCGAACGCGCGTGGATCTTGTCGTCCACCAGGTGGTGAAGCTTGAGCATGTAGATGTAGCCCATCGTCACCTTGCGATCGAACGGCTCGCCGGTGCGGCCGTCATAGAGCTGCGACTGACCGCTGGTGTGCAGGCCAGCCTGCTCCAGCATGGTGTTGATGTCGGCCTCATGCGCGCCGTCGAACACCGGGGTCGCGATGGAGACGCCACGGCGCATCTGCTCGCTCAGGCGAATGATGCTCTCGTCGTCATACTCGCGGATCGGCTCGTTGCGGTCGTTGGAAGGCATGAAGCTTTCCAGCGTCTTGCGCAGCGGCTTGATGTCGCCACCCGCCTTGTACGCATCGATCAACTCGCCGATCTTCCTGCCCATGCCGGCGCAAGCCCAGCCCAGATGCGTCTCCAGGATCTGGCCGACATTCATGCGGCTCGGCACACCCAGCGGGTTGAGCACGATATCGGCATGCGTGCCGTCCTCGAGGAACGGCATGTCCTCGACCGGAACAATACGCGACACGACACCCTTGTTGCCGTGACGGCCGGCCATCTTGTCGCCCGGCTGCATCTTGCGCTTCACCGCCACGAAGACCTTGACCATCTTCATGACGCCCGGAGGCATCTCGTCGCCGCGCTGCACCTTCTCGACCTTGTCCATGAAGCGCTGCTCGAGCGCCTTCTTGGAGTCGTCGTACTGGCCGCGCAGGGCTTCCAGTTCGCTCTGGAGCTTTTCGTTCTCCACCGCGAACTGCCACCACTGCGAGCGCGGATACTCGTCAAGCGTGTCCTTCGACAGTTTCGAGCCCTTCTTGAAGCCCTTCGGCCCGGCGATCGCATCCTTGCCGACAAGCATGTCGGATAGGCGCGAATAGACGTTGCGATCGAGGATCGCCTGCTCGTCGTCGCGGTCCTTGGCCAGGCGCTCGATCTCCTCGCGCTCGATCGCCATGGCGCGCTCGTCCTTCTCCACGCCGTGGCGGTTGAAGACGCGCACTTCGACGACCGTGCCGAAGGTTCCTGGAGGCATGCGCATCGAAGTGTCGCGCACGTCGGAAGCCTTTTCACCGAAGATGGCGCGCAAGAGCTTCTCTTCCGGCGTCATCGGGCTTTCGCCCTTCGGCGTGATCTTGCCGACCAGGATGTCGCCCGGCTGCACTTCAGCGCCGATGTAGACGATGCCGGCTTCGTCGAGGTTCTTCAGCGCTTCTTCCGAAACGTTCGGAATGTCGCGCGTGATTTCCTCCGGCCCGAGCTTGGTGTCGCGCGCCATGACCTCGAACTCCTCGATGTGGATCGAGGTGAAGACGTCGTCGGCGACGATGCGCTCGGACAAGAGGATCGAGTCCTCGTAGTTATAGCCGTTCCACGGCATGAACGCGACCAGCACGTTGCGGCCGAGCGCCAGATCGCCGAGCTCGGTCGACGGACCGTCGGCGATGATGTCGCCCTTGTTGACGCGGTCGCCCATGCGCACCAGCGGACGCTGGTTGATGCAGGTGTTCTGGTTCGAACGCTGGAACTTCATCAGCCGGTAGATGTCGACGCCGGACTTGCCGGGATCGAGATCTTCCGTGGCGCGGATGACGATACGCGTCGCGTCCACCTGGTCGACGATGCCGCCGCGGCGGGCGCCGATGGCGGCGCCCGAGTCACGGGCGACGATCGGCTCCATGCCGGTGCCGACGAACGGCGCCTCGGCGCGCACCAGCGGCACGGCCTGACGCTGCATGTTCGAGCCCATCAGCGCGCGGTTGGCGTCGTCGTTCTCGAGGAACGGGATGAGCGCCGCCGCCACCGAAACCATCTGCTTCGGCGACACGTCCATCAGGTCGACGTTCTCGCGCGGCGCCATCATCACTTCGCCGGCGTTGCGGCAGATGACGAATTCGTCAACGAAGCCGCCATTCTTGTCGAGCTCGGCGTTGGCCTGCGCGACATGGTGCTTGGCTTCTTCCATCGCCGACAGGTAGACGACCTCGTTGGTCAGCTTGCCGTTGACGATCTTGCGGTACGGGCTCTCGATGAAGCCGTACTTGTTGACGCGCGCGAAGGTCGCCAGCGAGTTGATCAGACCGATATTCGGGCCTTCCGGCGTCTCGATCGGGCAGATGCGGCCGTAATGCGTCGGATGCACGTCGCGCACCTCGAAGCCGGCGCGCTCACGCGTCAGACCGCCCGGTCCAAGCGCCGAAAGGCGGCGCTTGTGGGTGATCTCCGACAGCGGGTTGGTCTGGTCCATGAACTGCGACAGCTGCGAGGAACCGAAGAACTCGCGCACGGCGGCGGCCGCCGGCTTGGCGTTGATCAGGTCCTGCGGCATCACCGTGTCGATCTCGATCGAGGACATGCGTTCCTTGATCGCGCGCTCCATGCGCAGCAGGCCGACGCGGTACTGGTTTTCCATCAGCTCGCCGACCGAGCGCACGCGGCGGTTGCCGAGATTGTCGATGTCGTCGATCTCGCCCTTGCCGTCGCGCAGTTCCACCAGCGTCTTGACCACGGCCAGGATGTCTTCCTTGCGCAGCACACGCACCGTATCCTCGGCCTTGAGCTCGAGGCGCATGTTCATCTTGACGCGGCCGACGGCCGACAGGTCATAGCGTTCGCTGTCGAAGAACAGCGAGTTGAACATGGCTTCGGCGGTCTCGAGCGTCGGCGGCTCGCCCGGGCGCATGACGCGGTAGATGTCGAACAGCGCGTCCTGCCGGCTCTCGTTCTTGTCGACGGCGAGCGTGTTGCGGATGTAGGCGCCGACATTGACGTGGTCGATGTCGAGGATCTGGATTTCCTGCTCGCCGGTGCCGAGCAGCACCTTCAGCGTCTTGTCGTCGATCTCGTCGCCGGCCTCGAGGAATATCTCGCCGGTGGCGTAGTTGACGATGTCCTCGGCGAGGTAGTTGCCGAGCAGATCCTCGTCAGTCGCCTTGATCGCCTTCAGGCCCTTTTCGCCGAGCTGGCGGGCCTGGCGCGCGGTGATCTTCTTGCCGGCCTCGACGACGATCTCGCCGGTGTCGGCATCGACG
>NZ_RZOT01000545.1:0-4078 GCF_003999085.1 Mesorhizobium sp. M4A.F.Ca.ET.090.04.2.1 | reverse complement strand
AGGACGAAGCGGCCTTGCGCGATGCCGTATTGCTCACAAGACCGGGCGGCAATGTCGGTCCCGCCGGCCTTTTCTTTCTTGCTTGGCGGCGGCTGGCATCTCGGCCAGCGGACGATCTGCTAACGGAGAAAAATGTCGCGGCGGTGCTGGAAGATCTAGGTCTCACGCTCAACGATGAGGCGGTCAGCGATCTGACGGACGATCTGCGACAGCTTGCCGCCAACACCGGCACGGTCGAAACGCTGGTCGGGGCCTTCGCGGCCGCGGAGCGTTACGGCCTCCGGCGCGTTCTCGGAGCCTGGCTTGCCGATGTCTTGCTCGCGCAGCGGCTAGGCTGGACACATGCAATCCCTTTGTTGGGCGCCAAAGCGACCTTAGTTGTGGGTACGTGCCGGGCGCGTCGACCAGTGACTGCCGCTCTGGCTGCCGGCGCCGAAACGGAAGCCGATTGGGCCAAAAGCCTGCTGGCCGCGCAGGCGCGCGCTGCGCTGCGCGCCATTGATCTTTTCGCCGAACTTGAGCGCCGGGCGGACCGGCTGCTTGCGGTTGCGCCGAAACTCAGGGCCAAGGCGGCGGACGTCGTCGTGGAAAAAGCTGCTCTCTGACGACGCGATCGTCGCCTCAGAACAAATCGCCGGCATGAGCGATCGCGGCCTGCGCCGCCTGTTCGACCGGCTGGTCGAGCTCGGTGCCGTGCGTGAATTGTCCGGCCGCGCTACCTTCCGCATCTACGGGCTGTGAAGACAATGGCGGAGAGTGCACGTAGGCGAGGAGGGAGCCGGCCAGATGACCGTCGATCAGCTGACCAGCTGTTTGACCGGGAACTGGATCATCTGCCGCCGGAAGCGCGTTGGCGTGAATGGATGCACCGGGTCGAAGCAACGATCTTCGCCGCTAGCGAGCCGGTCGACCGCGAAATGCTCGCCCGCATCGTCGGGAAAAGCTGCAGCATTGATCTTCTCATCGACGACATCCGCGAGGAGCTGCGCGGCCGCCCTTACGATCTGGTTTCGGTCGCCGGCGGCTGGAAACATTTGACCCGGCCTGCCTATGCAGACGCCATCCGTGCTGCTGTAGGTGGAAGTGGGAAGACGGCCGACCTTACGCAGTCGGAGGTTTTGGTGCTGATGTGCATCGGCTACTTCCAGCCGATCACCCGCGCCGAACTGTCGTCTTTCTTCGGCAACGAGATCAGTCGCGATTTTATTGGTCATCTGCGCGGTGCCGGCCTGATCGCTTCCGGTCCGCGCAGCCCAACGCCGGGCGCGCCCTACACCTATGTGACGACAAAAGAATTCCTGCTGGAGTTCGGGCTCGACACGCTGCGCGACCTGCCGGATTTCGAAGCCCTCGAGGACGCTGGACTGCTCTCGAAGGAGAAGCTACTCGCAGGTGATATCATGCCAGGATTATACAACGACGAGGAAGAGCATGCTTAGCGTCGGCACTGATGAATAATACGCTGCCTGGCCGGTGGCCGCAGTTCGCGGCGTCCTCAACAGGATCTACGACCGGGGTTCGCGAGATGACGTGAGGAGACGCTGTCGGGCGTGGGGCGTTGCCTAGAAAATGGTGGGGGGAAATATGCCTGTAGCTCGTATTGAACGTGTCATTGGCGGTTTGGTAACCGCGTGGGCCGAGCCCGGTTCTGATGGCTACTTTGCCTGCCATCACTTTGGATCTAACGTGCATCCAGCCCACCTCTCCAGTTTGGATGAGGTGGCGGATTTCCTACGTTCGCATCTCGGCAGCGGTGTTCGCATGAACCCCGGCTGGGTCAAGATTGTACGGAACATCCACATCGATGGGGTTTTGCTCCGCTGATCGGCGCGAGCCGTTCTGGAGAGCCAAAAACGCCGGTGGCGGTGAATGATGGGTCACTCGCAGGCGCGCTGCCTGGTGTGAAGTTGTATCCATCGAGAGTGCTATTTAAGCCGCCGGACGGACCCTGGATAAGCAAATCATCCCAAGAAAAATCCTAGACAAATCATGAGACGGCGCTTCTAATTGCTGAGCCGACCGAAATAGCGGGTTGCGCATGTCTCTCAGTGCTTTGGGGGTTATTGCGAGAGACAGATTGCAATTCTGAACTCTGTTATAACGGCAAGGATACCCAGGGTTTGGGGGAGGGGATTTCGTGATTATCGCGGATAATGAAACCGCCATCGACTACCTGTATTACGAGACGGTCGCTAAAACGGTCGTCAAGCTGATCAGGCAGAAGTCGAAGGAACCGTTGACGATCGGGTTGCACGGCGACTGGGGAGCGGGCAAATCCAGCACGCTGCTGATGATTGAGTCGGCATTCAAGGGACAGACAGACACCCTGTGTGTCCGGTTCAACGGCTGGCTGTTTGAGGGATACGACGACGCGAAGGCGGTGCTGATCGAGACGATCGTCGCAGCCCTCCTCAAGGAGAGGTCCGGGATCGCCAAGGTGGCGGACAAGGCCTGGGACGTCCTGAAGGCCGTCAACTGGATGAAGGCCGCCCGCACCGCAGGCAGCCTGGCGTTCACCATGGCGACCGGGATCCCCGGTCCGGACCTGATCCAGGGGATTGGTTCGATCGCGGGCAAGGTGATTAGCGATCCCAAGGCCTACCTGACCGGCGACGTGTTCAACAAGGTCATGGACGGTGCGGCGGAGCATTTTAAGGAGGCCGCACCTTCCGAGACGACGCCGCAACGGATGCACGCCTTTCGCGAAGACTTCGAGGAGCTGCTGGAGCGCGCCAAGGTCGACCGGCTGATCGTCTTGATCGACGACCTCGATCGATGCCTCCCGCAGACGGCGATCGCCACGCTGGAGGCTATCCGCCTGTTCTTGTTCGTGCCGAACGCGGCGTTCGTCATCGCCGCTGACGAGGGCATGATTGAATATGCCGTGCGCAACCACTTTCCCGATCTCCCGGCGGCGGCGGGGCCTACAAGCTACGCGCGCAACTACTTGGAAAAACTGATCCAGGTTCCGTTCCGCATGCCGGCACTTGGCGCGTCGGAGACCTTGGTCTATCTCACCTTGCTGCTCTATCTGGCCTCCGGCGTCAGCGACAGTTCGGTGGAGTTCAAGAGCCTGCTCGAGGTGGCGCGCAAGGCCTTGCAGCGGCCCTGGCTGGGCACCGGCTTCGACCGAGACAAAATCAAGGCGAGGCTGGGGTCCATACCCTCCGATCTGGATGCCGCCCTGCAGCTTGCGGCGGAGATTACGCCGATCCTAACCGAGGGCGCCCACGGCAATCCCCGGCAGATCAAACGCTTCGTCAACACCATGGCCCTGCGCGTCGAGATCGCCAGCGAGCGCGGCTTCCAGGACGATATCAAGCAATCCGTCTTGGCCAAGCTGATGTTGGCGGAGCGATTCGCCCCGGAACTGTTCAACGCGATCGCCCGCGACGCGTCCGCTGACGGCTCCAAGACCATCTCGATCCTCGAGCGGAAGGTGACCTCGAAGGGTGGCAAGGACGCCGATGATGATCCCATGGCCGACTGGCCCAACATCGAGTGGGTCAAGCGCTGGGCGGCGATCACCCCGCCGCTGAACGGCATCGACCTGCGGCCCTACGTGTTTGTCAGCCGCGACCGCAGGACGTCCGCCGGCATCGGTGTCGCCGGCGGCCCCGTGGAAGCCATGATCGAGCGGCTGGCGACGTCGACTCTCGGCGTCACGCAGGTGACGAAGGCCGAGGTGGCTGCGCTCACGCCCGAAGATGCCAACCGGGTGTTCCAGGGCCTCGTGACGAAGATTGATCAGACCGAAGATCTCGGCAAACGGCCGCCGGCGGCCGAGGGTCTGGCGCGCCTTTGCGGAGACCGGCCGGAACTGCGCGAACCGCTGGTTGCATTCCTCGGACGACTGCCGGTGAGCAAGATCGGCGGGTGGGTGGTTAGCGGCTGGGGTGTGGCGGTTGAGGGTCCGCAGGCGCAAGAGTTCGCCGAGCTCGTGGGAGAGTGGGCAACGCAGACCTCGAACAAGCCACTGAGCGTCGTCGCGTCGCTGCAGCTGAACCCGAAGTCGAAGAGAAAGTAACATGGGAACCTCCGGCACCAAGCCCAGTTCCCCCCGGGCGCTGCTCCCAAC
>NZ_RZOT01000544.1:0-4089 GCF_003999085.1 Mesorhizobium sp. M4A.F.Ca.ET.090.04.2.1 | reverse complement strand
CCCCAACGACCACCACCACCCCGTCATCGATCGCGCCGGTCCTCACCATCGCGGATCCGACACTCAAGGTGAACGGGCTGGGTGGTACGGTTGACCTCGGAGTCAAGGTGACAACGACCGACCCCAACGATGTCGTGACCGTGAATGTGACGGGCTTGCCGAGATACGAGACGATCACCGACAAGCTCGATGGTAAGACGTTTAGTGGCAAGAACATCACCTTGACGGCGGCGCAGGTCGACAGCGGATTGACGCTGCAATCGAACTACAAGGGCGCGGCTCATCCGGTGGCGACGCTCACGCTGACGGCAACGGCCAAGGACCCGGTCACCGGCGCCGTCACGACAGCCTCGCCGCAGAGCATCACCGTAGTGGATCCTCGGCCCGCGACCGCCACAACGTCGCTAGAGTCCTTGGCAACCCGGGGCCCTGCGCTGCTGCACGAGCAAAGGGACCTGGTCGCCGGCGGCGCTAGGACCTGGGCGCCGCATAGCCTTGCCGCGGCGGATCATCCGACTGCGACCGGCACGGCCAGGGCGTCCCTGGCAAGCCAGAGTTTTGCGCTGCTGAACCAGTATCTGGCCGGCAAATCCGGCCGGGTCGATTCCGGTCAGATCGTGGCTGTCTTGTCGAATGGAGCCAGCTGGGATCACGACACGTACATGACCAGACCGCACCATTGATCGCCTCCGCACCCAGGGGCTTCCGCCCCTGGGTGCAGCACCGTCAAGGTTGTGAATGCCAGGGGGAGATCGAACGCGGACGTATTTCCGCAAGGGTTAGCCAAAATGGCGATACAAAACGAGAATGCCTACGCAGCAGACCATGGACTTCGAGCCCTGGCCCTGTTCCTGCGCTTTCATGGCGTGGACGCCAAGCCCGACCAGATCCGCGATCGCTATGGCGACGGCGGTGCAATCGGCATCCGCGCGATGCTTCGCTGCGCCCGCGAGCTCGGGCTTAAGGTCGGCGCGCGCAAGGCACATTGGAACCGTCTTTCGAGCGTTCGGCTGCCCGGCATCGCTTCGTTGCACGATGGCGGATTTCTGCTTCTCGCAAAGGCCGACGACAACGGCGCGGTTGTGCTGCATCCACACTCGTCGGGGCCGAAGCGGATTACGCGCGCGGAATTGGAAGCAATCTGGGATGGCCGTTTGATCCTGGCCGGATCACAGAACGTCGCGCAGCGGGCGCTTCATACCCTTGCTGGCATGGGTATGCGCGGTCGTGATCTGCTGCGGCGCGCCCGCGATACCGTGATGCGCCCGCGTTTCGCCGATCGACGCGATACGGCCGCCGAGGCGACGAGCACCGCATCTGAGAGCGACGATGACTCAGGGCTCATTGCCTTGGCGATATTGCTGCGTTGCCATGGCATCGCGGCCGACCCGGACCAGATCCGGCATCGGATGGGCGCGGCGCGCGTGGGTGTTACCGAAGTCCTTCGCTGTGCAAAGGATTTCGGACTCAAAGCCCAGGCACAGAGGACGAAGTGGAATCGGCTTGCGGTTACTCCGTTGCCGGGAATCGCCGTGCTTCGGGACGGTGGATTCCTGATCCTCGGCAAAGTCGTCGACGACAAGCTCCTCGTTCAGCGCCCGTCGTCGCCGCAACCCATTACAATGACCCAGGCCGACCTTGAGGCCATCTGGGACGGCGACATCATCCTGATGACCCGGCGCGCGCCCCTGACGGATCTCTCTCGACGGTTCGATATCAGCTGGTTTCTCGGCGCGGTCCACAAGTATCGCCATCTTCTCAGCGAAGTGCTGGTCGCGTCATTCTTCCTTCAGGTTTTTGCCCTTCTCTCACCGCTATTCTTCCAGGTGATCATCGACAAGGTGCTCGTGCATCGAAGCATGAGCACGCTTGATGTTCTGGTCACCGGTCTCGTCGCGCTGACGGTTTTCGAAACCGTCCTTGGCACGCTGCGCGTCTATCTGTTCGCGCATACGACGAACCGCATCGACGTCGAGCTCGGCGCCCGGCTGTTTCGTCACCTGCTGGCGTTGCCAATCGCATATTTCCAGACGCGCCGCGTGGGGGATTCGGTCGCACGCGTCCGCGAGCTCGAGAATATCCGCCAGTTCCTGACGAGCTCGGCGCTCACGCTTGTCATCGATCTCGTCTTCACCGTCGTTTTCCTCGCGGTGATGTTCTACTACACGACTTCGTTGACGCTGATCGTTCTGGCGTCGTTCCCATTCTACATCGGTATTTCTGCGGGAGCTGCGCCGCTGTTTCGCCGGCGCCTTGATGAGAAGTTCGATCGCGGCTCGGAGAATCAAGCTTTCCTGGTCGAGACCGTCACGGGCGTCGAAACGCTGAAGGCCATGGCGGTCGAGCCGCAGATGCAGCGACGTTGGGAGGAGCAGCTCGCCGCCTATGTGACCGCAAGCTTCCGCGTGCTCAGCCTGAACAATACGGCGAGCCAGGCGGTGCAGCTGATAAACAAGCTGGTCGTCGCCGCAACCCTGTACTTCGGTGCCAAGCTCGTGATCGGTGGCGACCTGACCGTCGGCGAACTCGTCGCATTCAATATGCTGGCATCCCGCGTAAGCATGCCGGTGCTGCGGCTCGCGCAGATTTGGCAGGATTTCCATCAGGCCCGCCTGTCGATCGATCGTCTCGGCGATATCCTCAACACCATTCCCGAGCCAAGCCTCAATCCTGGCCGCGCCACTCTGCCGGCGATCCGCGGACAGGTGACATTCGAGCATGCGACTTTCCGCTACCGAGTCGACGGCCCCGAGGTGCTGCACGACGTGTCGTTCAGCGTCGAGCCCGGTCAGGTCATCGGCATCGTGGGCTCCTCGGGCTCCGGCAAGAGCACCATCGCCAAGCTGATACAGCGGCTCTATGTGCCGGAGAGCGGACGCGTGCTGGTCGATGGCGTCGATCTGGCGATGGTCGACCTGACCTGGCTTCGCCGCCAGATCGGAGTCGTCCTGCAAGAGAACGTACTCTTCAACCGATCCATTCGCGAAAACATCGCGCTCGCCGATCCGGCTATGCCTATGGAGCGC
Source organism: Mesorhizobium sp. M4A.F.Ca.ET.090.04.2.1 (assembly GCF_003999085.1). Taxonomy (NCBI): domain Bacteria; kingdom Pseudomonadati; phylum Pseudomonadota; class Alphaproteobacteria; order Hyphomicrobiales; family Phyllobacteriaceae; genus Mesorhizobium; species Mesorhizobium sp. M4A.F.Ca.ET.090.04.2.1. The sequence continues at coordinate 1,063 of NZ_RZOT01000544.1, read as the reverse complement.
GTCGTTGCAGCGGCGTCGCTCGCTGGCGCTCACGATTTCATCCTGGAACTGCCCGAGGGCTATGACACTATCGTGGGCGAACGCGGCAGCAGTCTTTCTGGCGGACAGCGCCAGCGCGTCGCAATCGCGCGGGCACTCATCACCGATCCGCGCATCCTCATCCTCGACGAGGCGACCAGCGCGCTGGACTACGAAAGCGAACGCGCCATTCAGCAGAACATGACACGAATCTCTGCCGGCCGGACCGTCTTCGTCATCGCGCATCGGCTCTCGACTGTGCGTCACGCGAACCGGATCATCACGATCGAGCATGGCCGCATCGTCGAGGACGGTACCCATGATGACCTGATCCGCTCGAACGGGCGTTACGCTAACCTCCACTATCTGCAGGCCGGCATTCATGAAGTCCGCTAGCCAAAACATCGTCGAGTTTCCGAGAGTCAATCCTCGTCGCCACGAGCACGAAGTTGCGTTCCTGCCGGCGGCGCTCGAAATCACCGAATCGCCGCCGTCGCCGATCGGGCGCGCAATCGGGGCGAGTATCATCGCGGTCTTCTGCTTCGCGCTGGTGTGGGCGTCGCTGGGCAGCGTCGATATCGTCGCAACGGCGACGGGCAAGATCGTGCCAGACGGGCGCACCAAGCTGATCCAGCCATTCGACACCGGCGTCGTGCGCGCCATCAACGTGCGCGATGGTCAGAGCGTGAAGGCTGGCGACGTCCTGATCGAGCTCGACCCGACCATGACGGACGCCGACCAGGAGCGCCAGAAAAGCGATCTCCTTTCGGCCGAACTCGACGTCGCACGGCTGCGCGCGGCGCTCGCGGAGGATCCGCTTGCGGCCTTCCGACCGCCGCAGGGGGCAAGCGCGGCGGAGATCGAGATGCACCGTCAGTTTCTTGTCAGTCAGCTCGCCGAACAGAACACCAAGCTCGCCGAGATCGATCGCGAGCAAACCCAGAAAGAGGCGGAACGATCGACCACTTTGGCGAGCGGCGCGAAGCTCGAGGCGACGATACCGCTGCTGCAGGAGCGGGTCGACATTCAAAAGAACCTCGTCGAC
>NZ_RZOT01000543.1:0-4102 GCF_003999085.1 Mesorhizobium sp. M4A.F.Ca.ET.090.04.2.1 | reverse complement strand
CGGCAAGCCCGATCGGCTCTACCAGCAGAACCATTGCGGCATGTACCGCTCCGACGACGGCGGCAAGAACTGGCAGAGCATCGAGAAGGGCCTTCCCTCGACCTTCGGATTTCCTGCGGCCACGCATCCGCGCGACGCCGACACGCTCTTCCTTCTGCCGCTCAATGGCGACAGTGCCGGCCGCTATGTGCCGGACGCGAAGGCGGCGGTCTGGAAGACTGAGGATGCGGGCGCCACCTGGATGGACGAGCGCAAGGGCCTGCCGCAGGAGAACTGCTACGCAGGCGTGTTGCGGCAAGCTATGGCGACCGACAGCCTCGAGCCGGCCGGCGTCTATTTCGGCACCAGCGGCGGCTCGCTTTTCGCCAGTGCCAACGAAGGCGAAAACTGGTCGGAGATCGCTCAGCATCTGCCCGCGATCCTGTCCGTCGAGGCGATGGTGGTGGGCTAGTAACGCAAATGTCGAACGCCACCGCCGACAGTGTGCCCCTTGTCGTCGCGCGGCTCCCGGGCGTGCTCATCGACCTGTTTCCTGGCGCGCCGCGCCGGGTCGAACTGCCGGCCTCGACCACGAAGGAAATGATCGACGGGCTGGACGCGCGCTGGCCCGGCATGCGCGACCGAATCTGCGATTCCCGCCCAGCGATCCGCCGCCATATGAACGTCTTCGTCGATGGCGAGAGAGCGACCCTTGAAACCAGGCTCGCGCCCGGCACCGAGGTTTTTATCCTGACGGCAATCAGCGGCGGTTAGGTTAGGGCAATTCCAGGAAAAGTGTGAAACGGTTTTCCGTCCGGAATTGCGTCAAAACAAAGAGATAGAGCGGTTCACTGGTTCCGTGAAACAGTGAACCGCTCAGGCGAATAAAGGGGAGCCAAGCTTTCAGGCAATTTCTTTTCTCCCCCGAGGCGAGGGAGAAGAGATCAGTTGGATGGGATCCAGCTGGCGGCGGCCGCGTCGCTCTGGCCAAAGGCCGGAAGCTTGGCGTCGAGGTCCTCGACCGTCTTGATGCCGTTCTTGCGCAGTTCTTCCTGGGTCAGCAGCACCGGCTTGACGACGATGTTGTGGCCCGGATCCTCGCCGGCGATCAGCTTGGCCGCAGCCCGCACCGAAACCGCGCCGACGACGGCCGGATTGGTGGCTGCCGTGGCCATCCACGGGCTTCGTTCCGCGGTGATCTCGGTGATATCGGCGGTGGACACGTCGGCCGAATAGATCTTCACCTTGCTCGAAATGCCGAGTTCGTCGGTGGCGAGCTTCACCCCGCGCGCGAACTCGTCATAGGGGGCGAAGACAACGCTGATATCGGGATTGGCCTGGAACGCCGCCTTGGTCTGATCGGCGGTCGACACCGCGGTCGTGTCGTTGACCGTGCCCCAGCGCGCCTTCTCGACAATGCCTGGATTGGCCTTCTTGACCTCGTCCCAGATTTCGTTGCGACGATCGAGCGGCGCGAAACCCGCTACATAGACATAGCCCGCCTGGAACGATGCGCCATTGTCCTTGAGCGCCTGGCCGAGCGCTGCCTTGGCGAGCTCGTGGTCGGATTGTTCGACCTGCGGGATCTTCGGATTGTCGAGATTGACGTCGAAGGCGACGACCTTGATGCCGGCATCGAGCGCCTTCTGTGCAACGTCCTTCAGCGCTTCGGGCTGGCCGTGGTCGATGATGATGGCCTGGACGCCGAGATTGATCGCCTGCTCTATCTGGTCGCGTTGCGCGGCCGCATCCTGCCGGCCGGAAAAGATCTGCAGGTCGATGTCGAGCGCTTTCGCCTGTTTCGCCGCACCGGCCTGATAGGCCTGGAAGAAATCGCCGGCCGAGATGAAGGTGACGAGCGCCACCTTCACGCCGCCCTTGTCGAAGGGCGCTGGAGCACCGGCGACCCCGGCGGCGTGTGCCGCCCCAACCGGTACGGCGCAGGCAAGCAGGCCGGCAGTAAATAATCCGAGAATAGAAGTCTTCATGAGAATTCCCCAGGAGTAACGCCGACAAGGCACGTCTCCGGACCGCGGGATCGCCGCCGTCGCGCCTCGATGAGCGAATTCGCGAAAGGTACAGCGGCGGCGGAACCGCCCGGAACGCAGATTATTCTCTTTCGAAGCGCGTCGTTGGCAAATGTTGCTGCCGCCGTGGAGACCAGATGCGCGCCGCCCTTGCAGGAGGGCCTAGACGAAGAGACCCGCGGACAGGGGCAGTACGCAATGACCGGTTCAGGTCGCCACGCCAGCTTGCTGCAACGTTCCGGCACGAACGCGCTTCGGTTAACGGGATCACGCTGTCGCCTGTCGAGAGGCCGCGAATCGCTGCATGCGCGAATCAAAAAAGAAGCCGTCCAAGGTTCCCCCTTGAACGGCCGGTCGAGCCCCTGCTCCCCGAAACTCTTGACCGAAGTGCTGCCGATCGTCGCGAAACGACCGCTTCTGGAGTGGTTTTGGTGTGCCACAGGCGGGGCTCGGCCGCAACGTAAACGACTTGTTAACCTTAACGTCCCCGACCCGTGAACAAGTGTTAACGATGCTGGCACGCATCCTGCTCCGCAACGCATGTAGGTCATCGGAGGGCGCCCTGTCTGTTCGCCGATGGGACATGAAAAGACAGTTTGCGCGAAAGAGCACACAATGAACCAGAACGGATCGATCACGCTGTTCCAATATTGGAACCAGCTGCGTGATGGGCGCCCCGCCCCGAAGCGTTCGGAAGTGGAGCCCGCCGACATCAAGTCGCTTTTGGCCGACACATTCATCCTGGAAAGGGATACGCGCGGCGAGGCCGTGTTCCGGCTGGCCGGCACCAGGCTTTGCGCCTCCTATGGTCGCGAACTGAAGGGGTTCTCCTTCCCCTCGCTGTGGCGCGAGAAGGACCAGCGGCTTGTCTCGCGGCTGGTCCACGGCGTTTTCGAGCAGAAATCCGTGGTGCTGATCACCTATGAGGGCTTCAGTGGAAACGGCCGATCCAACAAGTTCGAACTGCTTGCCCTGCCGCTCGACGGCGGCGTCGAGAATCCGCGCTGCCTGGGTGTCATCAGCGCCGCCGAAAGACCATTCTGGCTGGGTGCCGACCCGATCACCGACGCGCTGATCGATTCGATCCGCGTCGTCGATCCGGACAAGGAGCCGATGTTCCTGAAGAACCGGCCTGCCATCAATGTTCCCTCGCTTGTGCCTTCAGAGTTCGATCCGCCAGAAACGTTTCCGGCACTCGGCCGCGCGCGTCGCATCCGCCATCTGGTGGTGTTCGAGGGCGGGCGCGGCGAGTAGCCACCTCCAGCATTCGGATCGACTGCGAAGGGGGTCCACTTTTCCCCTTTGTTAACCTCCATTGTTGTAGTTTTCCCGGTGAAATTCCTCGCATTGACGCGGGGAATGCCAACGGGGTGTAGGCAGTCATGAGGTCAACGGCGGTCGACTTTGCGCCGTCCCGCGCCGAAAGGCGTAATTTTCAGCGCGTCCGCGTCAAGATCTACGGGCGCTTCATGCTGGAGGACCGCACCGAGCACCCGTGCCAGGTGATCGACATGTCGCCGGGCAACGTCGCACTTCGAACCGAGCGCGTCGGCATGCCGGGTGAGAAGGTCATCGCCTATATCGATCACATCGGCCGCGTCGAGGGTGTGGTGACCCGCACCTCGCAGGACGGTTTCGCCATGACCGTCATCGCCTCGGACCGCAAGAAGGACAAGCTTGCCGCGCAGCTGACCTGGCTTGCCAACAAGCACGAGCTCGACCTGCCGGAAGACCGCCGCCACGAACGCGTCGCGCCGCGCAATCCGATGAGCGTGCTCCAGCTCACCGACGGGCGCCAGTACCAGTGTCGCATCATCGACCTGTCGCTCTCGGGCGCCGCGGTCGAGATCGACGTCAAGCCGGCGATCGGCGTGCAGATCATGCTGGGCACGATGCGCGGCCAGGTGGTGCGTCATTTCGAGGATGGTGTCGCTGTCGAATTCGCCGTCATCCAGCGGCCGGAAACCCTGGATTCCGAGTTCAACACGCCGCGCGCCTGAGCAACGGGCCCGCGAGACCAGCAGCTGAACCGGCCCATCGCGGCCGGTTTTGTTTTTTCGCGCCCCACACGACCGGAATTGCCCCTGCGCATGACC
>NZ_RZOT01000542.1:0-4102 GCF_003999085.1 Mesorhizobium sp. M4A.F.Ca.ET.090.04.2.1 | reverse complement strand
GGGCTGGTGCCCGAACGCATCTGCACCGCCGCTGCCTTGAAACCACCCATGATCAACCCCTCGAACCGTCGGCGAGCAGCGCATCGAGCCGGCCCTCGGCCTCCAGCTCGTGGAGGTCGTCGGAGCCGCCGACATGCGTGTCGCCGATGAAAATCTGCGGAAATGTAGAGCGGCCATGCGCCCGGGAAATCATTTCCTGGCGCAGTTCCGGCGAGAAGGAGGCATCGTGCTCGGTGTAGGCGACGCCCTTGCGCTCGAGCAGCCGCTTGGCCGCGGTGCAATAGCCACACATCATGCGCGTATAGATCGTCACATCAATCATCGATCAGCATTCCTGCATGTCACCTGGAAGCGCGCAGCGCTCTGGGACAACAACAACATTTGTCGTTTTATATAGTCGCGGACTCGTCGGCTCGAAAGTCCCCTGGCAAAACGCGCGCGAAGGTCAGCACGTCGACGGCGCCGGCGCCGCCCTTCTTCAGTGCCTTGGCCACCGATCTCACGGTCGCGCCGGTGGTATAGACATCGTCGACCAACAGCACCCGGCGGCCGGCGATCTCGATCTCCGCCTCGGACGGCACGCGGAAGGCGGCGCGCACATTGTCCTCGCGCTCCTGCCGCTCCAGCCCGACCTGCTGGCGGGTGAGCTTCACGCGCCTCACAACCGAAGCCGAGAAAGGCAGGCCGCTGAGGTGCGACACCGCCCTCGCCAGCTCGGCCGACTGGTTGAACTGCCGCCGGAAGAAGCGCCGCCAGTGCAACGGCACCGGCACGACGAGATCAGCCTCCGCGATCAGCTCGGCTCCGGCACGCTGCATCCAGCGCGCCATCCATGGCGCCAGATCCGTACGGTCTTGGTACTTCAGGCCCTGCACCATCTGGCGCGCGACGCCGGAATAGACGACCGCCGCCCGCGCCCGCTCGAAAGGCGGCGGATCGGCAATGGCTTCGGCGCAGAGGAAGCCCTCGCCCATGTCGTGGGTGAACGGCGTGCCCATCACCGCGCACCAGGGCCGTTCCAGCAGCCTGAGCTTCGGCCAGCAGGTGCCGCACAGCACCCCGGGCTGCGAGACATGGCGCCGGCAGCCGGCGCAGACCGGCGGAAACAGGATGCGCGCCGGCAAGGCCAATGCCCTCCGCGCGATTGTCCCGAGTTCAACGGTCTTGATCTTCGGCATTGGATCGGCCACGTGGTTTCGTCGCCGCTCCACTATATCAGAGAGCGGGAAACAGGAACCTGCCCGTTGCAGCCTATCATCGACACCTCGCTCTGGCTGGCGCGCAAGCGTCGCGCCCTGGCCCACCCCGTGGGCGGCGCCGATTTCCTGATGCGGCGGGCAGCCGATGACCTTGCCGACCGGCTCGGCGCGGTCGAGCGCAGCTTCGGCAAGGCGGCCGCGCTGTTTTGCCAGACGCCGGCGGCAGGGGATGTGCTCGCCGAAAGCGGCAAGGCGGCGGAGATAGCGCGCGTCGAAGCGGACACTGCCTTCCTCGCAGGCGCAGCCGGGCTGGTGGCGGCGCTCGAAACTGTGCCGTTCGAGGCGCAAAGCCTCGACCTTGTCGTGTCGCTGCTGTCGCTGCAGGCGATGAACGATATTCCCGGCATGCTGGCCCAGATCCGGCGGGCGCTGCGGCCCGACGGGCTTTTTCTCGGCGCCCTGGCCGGCGCCGGCACGCTTTCCGAACTGCGCGAGAGCCTGCTCGCCGCCGAGACCGAGCTCTACGGCGGCGCCAGCCCGCGCGTCATTCCCTTCACCGATGTCCGCGACGCCGGCGCGCTGCTTCAACGCGCCGGCCTGGCGCTGCCGGTCGCCGATGTCGAGACGGTTACGGTGCGTTACGACACCATGTTCGACCTGCTCGCCGATCTGAGAGCCATGGGCGAGACCAGCCCCCTCGTCGATCGCAGCCGGCGGCCCGGCACGCGGAAATTCTTCGCGCGCGCCGCCGAAATCTACGCGGAACGGTTTTCCGATCCCGACGGCCGTATCAGGGCAAGCTTCTCGCTCGTATGGATGTCCGGCTGGGCGCCCGATGCATCGCAGCAAAAGCCGCTAAAGCCCGGCACGGCCAAGGTCTCGCTGAAGACCATCCTGGAAGGTCCGCAAGACCGCTGAGCAGCGACCCCTTGGGGCTCAGTGCTGCGCGAAGGCGTTGGCCAACTTGCTGTTGTTATCGCTGAACAACCACACGATCGCATTGCCGACCTGGCCGACGCCGGCGACGATGGCGAGCGACAGGACGGTGACGATCACGCCATATTCAATGGCTGTCGCGCCCGTCTCGTCTTGAATGAACCGTTGCAGCAGCTTTTTCATGATCATCGATCCCTCTTGCCAGGAACCTTAGCGTTGACCCGTTAAGAAAGGTTAACGGCAAAAGCTTAACAGGCAGTGAAATAGGTCGGTTCTGGAAAAATCGTTAACCATGTCAGCAGTCGCCGCTGCGCGTGCCGTCGCTGCGGATCACGCAGATCGAGCTGGGCAGGGGCTGCAGCACGCTGCGGCGCAGCGTATAGGTGTCGCGATGGCCGATCGAACCGGTGCTCATCGTGTCGACGCCGGCAATGCCATCGCGGGCCGGGCGCGTGTGGCTGTCGAGGAAAGGCGCGGCGATCAGGGCCAGCGCCACCGCGGCGGAACCGAACAGCAGCGTGATGCGCAACACGCCCATGCCCGCATCGGCGGCGCGAAAGCCGCGGTCCGGCCGGATTGACTCCCAGTCTTTGTCCAGGCTCATGCAATCGCTCCCCACGCGTGTAGGCCGAGACCAGCCTCGCCGCAATTTTTCATATCGAGATAAATCATCCATTAACGCTGGCTAAACCAGCGCCGAATTCCCCGACTACAGGAGATCGATGAGGAACTGGATCAGCGGCGCGTCGGCCGGCGGCATCGGATAGTCGCGCATCTGGCGTGGCCGCACCCATTTCAGCGCCTGCCCCTCCCTCGGCTGCGCAATCCCGCGGAAGCGGCGGCAGACGAAAAGCGGCATCAACAGGTGAAAGTGATCATAGCTATGGCTGGCGAAGGTCAGCGGTGCGAGGCAAGGGATCTCGGTCTCGATGCCGAGCTCCTCATGTAGTTCCCGGATCAGGCACTCTTCCGGTGTTTCGCCTGGCTCGACCTTGCCGCCTGGGAATTCCCACAAGCCAGCGAGCTGCTTTCCCTCGGGGCGCTGCGCCAGCAGCACGCGCCCGTCGGCGTCGACCAGCGCGCAGGCCGCGACCAGAAGCAGGCGCTTGCCGGCTGGCTTGAGCTCGCTCATGCGCCGGGCGGCCGGCGATAGTGGTAGCGGTAGACTTCCTCGAAGCCCATCGATCGGTACAGCGACAGCGCCGGCGCGTTGCTGGCCTCCACCTGCAGCCAGGCTTCCCGCGCGCCGCGCAGCCGCGCCCACTTCAACGCCGACAGGATGAGGTTTCGGCCGTGGCCCCTGTTGCGCGCCGCCTTGTCGGTGGCGACTTCGAACAGGCCGGCGAGATCGCCGTCGTGGACGCAGATCAGCGTCGCCAGTGGCTCGCTGCCATCCTCGAGCGCGAACAGCCCGGCCTCCGGCTGGATGGCGCCGATGATCTCCGACAGGCCCGGCCTCAGCGACACGTCCGAGCCACTCACCTTGAGCAGCGCGCCGATGAAGCGGCTGATGTCCTTCAGCGGGATTTGGTCCATGGCGGGATCGAGCTGGGCATCGGCGAGCGGCAGGCGCATCACCAGCGATTCGTCGAAGCTGCTCCAGCCTTCACTGTCGAGATGCTTTGACAGGACAGGGCCCGACAGTGGCGATATGCGAAAGGTCAGCGGCCTGCCATATGCTTCGAAGCGCCGGCTGGCGCGGCCGATGCGCTCGGCAATGTGCTGGGTGTCGCCGGGATCGAGCGGATTGACCGAGTTCAGCCGCTTGGCCGCGTGGCCGGCCGTCAGCCGCACCACCCATGTGCCATCATAGTGGACGGCGGCGGCGGGCCAGGCGCGGAACCCGGCAGCCTCGTAGCGGCGCACCGTCGCGAGCACGCTTGCCGGATGTCTGGACATCAACGTCGTCAGCTCCTGTAGTCGCCATTGATGGCGACATATTCCTTGGTCAGGTCGCAGGTCCACAC